>CAYYAV010000091.1:0-6694 GCA_964469865.1 uncultured Fusobacteriales bacterium
AAGCTGGAGCCTGAGAGACAATGCATCCGACACAGCGCCTTCCGTTTCATCAATAAGAGCCGCCACTGTCTTTTTGCCAAGAGATTCTGTTTCGCATCCGTTATCCGACAGCCAGTCTTTCATCTGCGACACGCTGTTCGGATTCTCAAGATCCGTTATGTCTTTCATTGCTTCTGTCAATCTTTTACTTCCTATGTTCGTTGAGATTTTTGTCTCAACTCTGCCCCTTGTCCCATGATTAATCTTTTTTTATATAAGTCTTGTGAATTTCAGATTTTGCTAGTTGTTTCTAAAACCTATTTTTGCTTCAATCAAATTAAGGCTATTGTTCCCTTCATACCCACCATCTACTTCAATTTGTACTCCATCGATTTCATAGAGTATATCACTTAAATAAAATTGTAATTCACCCGAAAAGTACGCAAATTGATAGAATTTTTTATAGCATTCAGACATATAATAGAAAGAAGGTTTCAGAGTTTTTTTTCTATACTGGGAGTAGCAATAGCTATAACAGTATTCATAGTATCTCTAACTGTTTCTAACGGATTGGAGAAGAATATGATAAATTCCCTGTTGACATTGAGTCCTCATATAATGATACAGAATAAGAAAGATCCTCAGATTGAAAATTATGGAGATATTATAGAAAAACTGAAAGGCATAGAAGGAGTAAAAGCAGTAATACCTCAAATAGATACTCAGGCGATAGTAAAGTTTAATGATTTTGCAAAAGGAGTCCTGGCTCAGGGGATGGATAGTGAAAATGTAAAAAATGACATAAATCTGAAGATAATAAGTGGAAATAATAATATAGATGAACTGAATTCCATATTGATAGGAGATGCATTTTCAAAGGAAATGGTTCTTAATGTAGGTGATGAAATTAGCTTAGTTTCAGCAGAAAATAAGGAGTTGAAATTGATAGTGAGAGGGATATTTAAGACAGGGTTCCTCCAATACGATTCTAATCTTATAATAATTCCACTGACTACAATGCAGATACTTTCTGAAAGAGGGGAAGTTGTTACTGAAATAGGGATAAAAACCGAGCAGCCACAAAAAGTAGAGGGAGTTTTATCAAAAGTAAGGGAAATGGTGGCTCCCTATGAATTTTTTGCAGTAAGTTGGAAACAGACGAATCAGACTCTTTTAAATGCAGTACGGTTTGAAAAATTTGTACTTTTAGCTATATTGAGCCTATTGCTTATAATAGCCTGTTTTGCAGTTTCTGTAATATTAAATATGATAGTGAGGGAAAAAATAAAAGATATAGGGATTCTTAAATCAGTGGGATATACTAATTCAAATATAAGAAATATATTTACTATAGAAGGTCTTATAATTGGGATTTCAGGAATGATAATAGCAAGTATCCTTTCTCCGTTAATTCTGATTGCCTTAAAGAAGCTATTTAAAATTTATATGAGCAATTCATTATATTATCTTGATGACCTTCCATTATATATTTCTGGAAAAGAATTAGGGACAGTATATATTACAGCTTTTATTGTTGTATTCATATCGACTATTTATCCTGCTGCAAGAGCAGCAAGAATGAGACCTGTGGAGGCATTAAAATATGAATGATGAAATAATAAGACTAGAAAATATAGATAAGATTTATAAGACAAAGGCTGAAGAAATCCATATACTAAAAGATATAAATCTGACCTTTAAAAAAGGGGAATTTGCTTCTATTCAGGGCAAATCCGGCAGTGGCAAGACAACTCTGCTGAATATTCTGGGACTTCTTGACTATCCTACATCAGGAATGATGAAAATAGACGGAGTGACTGTGAACCAGAAAAATGAGAAATTAAAAAATAAAATAAGAAATGAAAAGATAGGATTTGTTTTCCAGTTCCATTATCTGCTCAATGAATTTTCAGCTCTTGAAAATGTCATGATACCTGCTCTCATAAACAGGAAGATGGATAAAAAGGAAATAAAAAGAAGAGCAGAAGAGCTTCTATCCCTTGTAGAACTTGAGCACAGAACATCTCATAAGCCCCTTGAACTTTCAGGAGGAGAAAAACAGAGAGTGGCTATAGCAAGATCCATGATAAACAATCCTGAAATTATACTAGCTGATGAACCGACCGGGAACCTTGATACAGAGACAAGTACGGTAATAAACGGTCTCTTTAAAAAAATCAATGATGAAAAAAAACAGTCTATAATAATAGTTACACACAGCTTGGAGCTTGCCAATCTAGCTAAAAGCAGATATAAGGTGGAAAAAGGGAAATTTTCCTTGATATGACAGATTCAAGAGAAGGGAGCATATCTTTAAATATAATGGAAAGGATTTATTTACACTATGATATGGATGCTTTTTTTGCGTCAGTAGAGCAGAGGGATAACCCGCAGTTAAAAGGTATTCCCATAGCTGTTGGTTATGGAGTTGTAACTACTGCAAGTTATGAAGCGAGAAAATATGGTGTAAAATCAGCAATGTCAGCTGTTGAAGCAAAGAAACTGTGTCCGCAGCTGAAATTTATAATGGTCAGAAAAAATTACTATGGAGTTATAGGAAGAGAAATCCAGGAGCTTATATTGAAAATAACGGAAAAATGTGAGTTTACTTCTATAGATGAAGGATATATTGAAATTACAGAGTTTATAAAAAATGATAACATGGAAAGATTTGTAATAAAATTTAAGGATTATATTTACAGAAATATGAAACTTACCTGCTCTGTAGGTGTAGGTTTCAGTAAAATTAGTGCAAAAATAGCGAGTGATCTTAACAAACCTGATGGGTATTTTATTTTTAGGAACAAGGAACATTTTCTGGAATATATATATGATAGACCTCTTTCTGTTATTCCCGGAATAGGGAAAAAGACAAGGGAACTTCTAGGACTGTTCAATATAAGGAAAGTTTCTGAATTATATAGGATAGGAAAGATTGAACTGATAAGAAAATTTGGAGAAAACAAAGGAGAGTATCTATACAATGTAATAAGGGGAATACATTTTTCTAAAATAGATAATAACAGGAAAAGACAGTCTTATGGACATGAAATTACCTTTAATCAGGCAATTAATGACAGCATTGAACTGGAAAATGAGCTGAGGAGACAGTCATTAAAACTTAGTAGAAGGCTTGAAGAAACTGGAGAATATGCTAAGACGGTTACCATTAAAATAAGATATTCTAACTTTGAAACACATACAAAGGCAAAAACACTGAAAACAGCTATTAGGGACTGGAAGGATATATTTAATGCAGTTAAAGAGAATTTTAGGAAAATGAAGAAAAAGGATGATGTACGGCTTATAGGAATTCATCTTAGTTCTATAACAAAAAGTAACATGGTGCAGCTTACCTTTGATGATTTGAAAAAAAATAAATAACAAAGCAAGATATTTTATAGATGAAGAAGGAGGTATTATGGAGTTTTATAAAAAGCTTGTAATAAGGATATTGGAAAAAAGTTCTGTCGGTGAAGATAATAGGATATTGATGAAATTGAAATCAGGTCATGACCTTTCCCAGAAGGAAATGATAGAACTGGAAGAACTTCTGGATTATATAATATAGAAATAAAAAAGCAAATAAATCTTTGCTTTTTTTTATTTAAACAGGTATAATTAATAATGAGAACATAGAAATAGAATAAGGAAAGGAAGGAAAGGAAATGACTATCGAAAAATTGTATCCGGAAAAAGTTTTTTATTATTTTAATGAAATTTCAAAAATCCCGAGAGGCTCTAAGAAAGAAAAGCAGATAAGCAACTGGCTACTTGATTTTGCAAAGAAAAAGAAACTCGAAGTGATACAGGATGACTTCCTGAATATTTTCATTAAGAAGAAGGCAACACCAGGATATGAAGAATATTCACCACTAATCATACAGGGTCATATGGATATGGTATGGGAAAAAAACAAGGAAACAGAATTTGATTTTGAGACTCAGGGAATTGAACTTATTATAGAAGATGGATTCCTAAAGGCGAAGGGAACGACATTGGGGGCAGATAACGGAATAGCAGTTGCCTATGCCTTAGCTATACTTGATAGCGATGATATAAAGCATCCGGCTCTAGAAGTAATCATAACCTCAGATGAGGAAGATGGTATGTCGGGCGTAAATAATATAGATTACGAAATATTTGAAGGAAAGACGCTTATAAACCTTGATACTGAAGAATATGGTCAGGTTTATGTAAGTAGTGCCGGAGGGGCAAGAATAGCAACTCAGTTTATATTTGAGGCAAAAAAGATGAAACCGGAGAAATATTCGCTGATCTCTGTAGAAGTCAAAGGTCTCTCAGGAGGACATTCAGGAGCTGAAATTCACTTAAATCTAGGAAATTCAAACAAAATACTTTCAGAAATACTTTATCATTTAAGTAAAAAATATACGCTGTCACTGAATTATATAGAAGGTGGAGAAAAAGTAAATGCCATACCTAGGGAAGCTGTTGCTTATTTAGGTGTAGAATTGAATGGTGAAAGCTTTGATGAATTTGAAAAACTGGCAAGGCTGGCTTTTACAAATATATTGTCAGATTTTAAAGTTTCTGATAAAAATCCTATAATAGAAGTAAAACAGATAGAACCGGAAGTTCTAGGAGAAAAAGCTGAAAGGATGACTTCATCGGATACTTTAAACTTAATAACTTTCTTACATAAATTTCCTAATGGAGTACTGAAAATGAGTGAACATATAGAAGGATTAGTTGAAACTTCTATAAATCTTGGAGTCATAAAGACTTTCAGGAAATCAGGAACTTTTGAAATAAAAATACAGGGTCTTCCTAGAAGTTCTGTAAATGTGTCATTAAAAAATCTTATTGATGAAGTGACGGAACTTGCAAGAAAGCATGAAGCAAATATAAAGATAGATTCTTCCTATCCATCATGGGAATACAAAGAGGATTCCAAAATCAGGGATCTTATCGTGAAATCTTTTGAAAATCTGACTGGGGAAAAAGCCAGGGTAAAAGCTATACATGCAGGACTTGAATGTGGAATTTTTGCTGATAATATAGAAAATCTTGATGTAGTTTCTATAGGACCTAATATTTATGGAGCTCATACTCCTGAAGAAAGAATGGATATAAGGTCTGTGGGAGCTACATGGGAACTGTTGCTAAAGGTACTCGAAGATTATGAGATAAAATGAGGAAATATCTGATGAGAAGTGAGAAGGTAAGAATAGAAGGGATTATAGTTGTAGAAGGAAAAGATGACATAACGGCTGTAAAAAGAGCAGTTGATGCACATGTTATCGCCTTGAACGGATTTTCAGGGATGAACAGTAAAACAATAGGGAAGTTAGTAGAACTGTCAAAAAGGAATGAACTGATTTTACTGACAGATCCTGATTTTGCAGGAAAGAGGATAAGAGAGAAGATCAAAGAGAAGATACCTTATATAAAACATGCTTTTATCAGTAGGGAAGATGCACTTAAAAATAAGAACGTAGGTGTAGAAAATGCCTCTAATGAGGCGATAATCAATGCTCTTTTACATGTAATTTCTGAAAGTCAGGAAACAGGGAATAAAAGGAAACATATATTTACCATGGAAGATTTGGTTGCTAAGGGGCTAAGTAACGGGAAAAATTCAAGAAACAGGAGAATACTGTTAGGAGATATCCTGAAAATAGGATATTATAACTCTAAGCAGCTATTAAATATATTAAATTCCTTTAACATAAGTAAACAGGATTTTGATAAGGGAATAGAAGAAATAGACAGGAAAGAAAAACTATAAAAAAGGTGAGCCTTAAATAAAAAATTGAAGGCTCACTTCCTTAATTTTAATTTGATTCGAAAAAAAATCTGTAGGATTATTTATATTATGATATAGATTTTTTAAATTTTAAATACATTTCTTATATATTTAAATTATTCAGATTCTTAAAAAAATCAATTTGTGCGGCTTCGATATGCTTCTTACATAAATTTCTTATATTATCAACAGGTGCATCTTCCAGAATGAGATTAATGATCTCTATATGTTCTTCCAAAGCTTCTAATCTCCTATTATTCTTACCATAAAGAACCTTTCTTATCCTATGAAGATGATCGTAAACCAGTCTCATCTGTTTTGCGAAAAAAAAATTTCCACAGTTTTCTGCAAAAAAATACCTATAACTGTCATATAAATTGTCAAATTCATCGCCTGTGACCTTTTCTTTTCCTGATAATCTTTCAAATCTGTTTCTAAAGCTTATTAATGAAGTTTTTAATTCATCCCTGTCCATAAATGAAATGGTAAGTTCCACAAGTAATGGTTCGATTTTAGTACGCACCTGAAAGACATCCTTAATAAGTTTTAAATCAACTTCTGTAACTACAACAGATTTTCGTGGACTTATGACAACAAAATTTTCATCTTCTAAATGATGCAAGGCTTCTTTAACAGGAGTTTTACTCATAGATAGTTCGACAGATATCTCTTTTTCGGAAATAAGCTGTTTTGCCTTATATTTATCATTTAAAATTCTGTTCTTAATGTGTTCATATGCTGCTGATTTTAATTTTTTCATATTAATAACCTTATTAAAGGTTTCTCCTCTCCAAATATCGTGTCTATTTAATAGCAAGTATAAGTTAACATAGTATCAATAAAAAAGTCAATAGAATTTTATAAAAAAATCAGAGAAATTTTTATAAGATATAAAATACTTTAAAATAAGAGTTAGATTAAGTCTGAAATATCAGATACATAAAA
>CAYYAV010000092.1:0-6667 GCA_964469865.1 uncultured Fusobacteriales bacterium
ATTGAGATACAGTAAAACCTTTACTTTCAACAAATTTTTTTATTACTCTTTCCTCGTCATCATTGAATCTTATTGAAATTACTCCCATAATATCACTCTCCCATATTTGTTTACATTGTAAACTAAATGAAGAAAAATGTCAAGATTATTAACTCACTTCATTTTACAACTTTTCTATTTTTCTCTTCATATTCTCCACATTCTTATTCTTCGATAACTCTCACGTGCTCTTTTCCATTTATTATTTCTGACTTTATCTCCTTTATCTTTATCCTTTCTATCTCCTTTCCGTTATTATCATAGAATGACATATATCTTTGCTCACCTTCCATATAGAATTTTACCGTTCCCATTCCCTCTACAGCCTTTTCTTCCTTACAGTTTGGCAGCATAATAAATATTATAATGAATATCCCTGTTCTTATAACTTTTTTCAACATTTACATTCTCCTTTCTTTATATACAGTCTATTGGACTGTATTCTATTTTGTAAATATTATACCCGCTATACTCCCTCAGAAAATGTCTATGTCAATAAAAAATCACAGCCATAATAGACTGTGATCTAAAATTCTTATTCACTATCCCTATGTATATTAAATCCGGTAGCCTGTTTTGTAGCCATTATCGTTATGTCCGATATCTGTACATGTCTAGGCTGGTTTGCTGTATAGAGGACTATGTCTGCAATATCTTCAGGCTTTAGGGCGTCTATACCTTTATATATACTTTCTGCTCTTTCCTTATCTCCGTGAAACCTTACTTCACTGAAATCTGTTTCGACTATTCCCGGCTGTAATGTAGTTACTTTTATGTTCTTATCTATTGTATCTATTCTTATCCCATCACCCAGATATCTTACTGCCGCCTTTGTCGTACAATAGACAGCAGCTCCTCCATAAGAATATATACCTGCAGTGGATCCTATATTTATTATATGTCCCGTATTATTTTCCACCATGTTGGGTATAATTTCACGTGTTACATATAGTAGACCTTTTATATTTGTATTTATCATTGTTTCAATGTCATTCATGTCATAATCCTGAAATTTTTCAAGACCTAGTGCAAGTCCTGCATTATTTACAAGTATATCTATCTTCTTTACTTCCTTTAATACATTATGTACCGTTTTTCTTACTTCTTCATATTTCGTGACATCCAGCTGATATATATATACATTTACACCATATCTCCTCTCAATATCAGCTTTTATTTCTATCAGCTTATCCTTTCTTCTTGCACATAATATGATATCATCCCCATTCTTCCCGAAAGAATATGCAATAGCTTTTCCTATTCCACTTGAAGCTCCCGTTATAAATATATTTCTTGACATATTTTTCACTCTCCTTATATTACAGTCATATTGACTATATATATCTTATGTTTTTTATACTTTTTCCAGTTTTTGCTTAAATCTTTTTCCATTTTCTACATAATGATCTGCATTTTTTTTCAAGTGTCCTATTTCTTCTTCTGTTAGTTTTCTCACTATCTTTGCCGGACTTCCCAGTATAAGGACACCGTCTTCGGGAGGTAAGGTATATGTTACCAGTGAATTAGCTCCTATCATACAGTTTTTACCTATTTCTGCTCCATTCAGTACCGTACTTCCCATTCCTACTATTGTATTATCCCCTACGGTACAGCTATGTAGTATCACGTTATGACCCACTGTAACATTTTCACCTATTATACACGGTATTCCAAAATCTGTATGGGCTGTAGCATTATCCTGTATATTGCTGTTTCTCCCGATGATAATTTTTTCTATATCTCCTCTAAGGACAGCACCAAACCATATATTTGTCCCATCGAAAAGCTCCACATCACCTATTACTGAAGCATTTTCAGCTATAAATACTTCCCCTTTGATTTCAGGTTTTTTCTCTTCAAGTTTATAAATCATCTTTTCCTCCTGACATCTTATAAATTATATTCAGTTTCCCTTACAATAATTATACCCTGTTTTTGTATTAAAAACAAAAAGACAGCTTCAAATCATTTTATACTGTCTTCTTATCATATCGTCCTATTCAGTTGAACTACAGGAGCCTGTCCTACTTCTGTACACTGATTATGGCGTATAGGTTTTTACTGTCCTTTTCAAATTTTACCTGGTATTTATAGCCATTTTCTATCCTATTTATATTTTTAGGAACCCTGCTTAATGAAATTCCTTTATCTGCATTAATAAGAACTACTCTCATATTTCTAATTTCTTTAGAAGGTTTATTTTTAAGAAAAACGTCTATTTTTATATCTATGTCCTTATTCTTCTCTTTTATTATTCTGTTTTTTTCCTCTTCTGAGACTTCAAGCTTAGAAGAAACTTTTACTTCTTCAGGTTTATTCAGGTTTATTCCCTTCTCATTTGTTAGAATTAGTAACTTATCATTTTCCTTTATGTCATCTCCATTAATATTGAATATATATTTTTCAAAATTTTTAACATCTTTTACAGTAACATTCCTAGTATTTACTTCAAGAGTGTTTCCTGTTACTACATCTAAAGGAGCCAGTGTCTTCTTATCTTCTGACATAGAGGTATTACGGCTTCCCCTGCCCCCGAAGAGTGTGCTTTCTACTCCAAATTTCGGACTTCCATCCAATATGACTTTATTATTTATGGCAGAACCTCTATGAGTGTACCCTCCATATACATTTCCGCCTATTTCTGAATTCCCTTTTATAATGACTGTATTATCTGTAACGAGAGATTTCTGCCCTGCTGCTCCATATACACTTCCTCCCTTTATCTCCTTTATATTATTTTCTTCCCAGTATCCGTTTGATTTCAGTATCCCGCCATCTACTATTACCTTGTTATTTTTAAGAACTTCGGCTTTACTGTTTTCATCTTCCGTTGCTCCAAAAACACGTTCAAGCGGGATTCCTCCACTATTAACTGTAACTATATTTCCTTCATGACTTTCAGTTATTCCCAGGGAATTTTCCAGTTTTTTATATCCTAGTATCCTATCTCCTTTTCCTTCCTTAGGATATGTCAGTTCTACCGCTCCCAGACTTATACCTATCAGAAGTGCTCCAAGCATTGTAATAAACCCTTTTTTAAATTTCCCTTTTTTTTCCATAGTTACCTCCAATATTTATTTTGTATTTTATAATCTAGTATATTTTACCCTCAATTATATATAAAGTCAAATATTTTGTTAAACAAATTAAATTTAAAATAAAAAATACAAAACAGAAATTTTCTATAAGCACAGAATACTGAAATAGCATCAGAGACTGATTTTATTATTTATCTTTAAAATTTCAATTTTGTATTTAATATTATTTATTTTTCTTTTTTATAAATTTTTCATATCTTTTTCTGAATTCTTCATCATTTTTCATCTTCCTGTCAAAAAGTTCAGGTCTGTTCTTCCTTGTTTTTTCAAGAGATTTCTCATATCTGTATTCATCAATCATGGCGTGGTTTCCTGAACGCAGGACATCAGGAACAGTGTATCCGTCAATCTCTGCAGGACGGGTATACTGTGGAAAACCTAGTAGACCATTATAAAAGGAATCTGTCTCAAAGGATTCCTTCTTTATTACACCTTCCTTTATCCTTATAACAGAATCCATAAGGACTAACGCTGGAAGATCTCCGCTGCTAAGGACATAATCCCCTATTGATATCTCTTCATGGACAAACCTGTCTATCACTCTCTGGTCAAGCCCTTCATATCTTCCAGATATTATTACTATTTCTTCTTTTCCAGATAATTCCAGGACTTTCTCATGATTTAAAGGAGTTCCCTGAGGGGACATGAAGATTACATACGGTACTGATATTTTTTCTTTCTCCACCCCTGCTCTATAAGCTTTTTTATAATTATCATTGAAAAAATTCCAATAAGCTTCCGGCTTTAATACCATGCCTGCTCCACCGCCAAATGGAACATCGTCCATCTGTCCATGCTTATTTCTGGCATAATCCCTGATATTCACTATATCATACCTTATCATCCCAAGATCAGCTGCCCTTTGAATTATAGTCTGGGACAGATAAGTAGCGAACACTTCGGGAAATAACGTCAATACAGTAAACTTCATTATTCTCTCATTCCTTCTATCAGTTTTACTTCTATCCTGTTATTCTTAAAGTCTATTTCTTTTACAAATTCATCTATAAGGGGTATCATAACTTCTTTACCGTTCATATCATCTTCAGCTATAACTATATTATAGGCAGCTGTTTCCATGATATCCAGAATTTCTCCCACCTTTTTTCCGTTTTCAAAAATTTCCATTCCCAGGAGATCTTTTATATAGAATTCTTCTTCATTTTTTTCAGGAAGCAGGTCCCTTCTTATCTTTATCTGAAATCCGTTAATTTCCTTTCCCTGTTCCACATCTTTTATCTCTTCAAAGTCTACAAGCAGTTTTCTATCGTTCAGCCTTTTTATCTTCCTTATCGTTAATAACCTTTTTTTATCATTTTTTTCCAGTAGAACCTTCTCACCTATAATCATATCTATATCTTCAAATATTGAATTTACTTTTACTGTACCTGTAAGATGATGAGTTCCTGTAACTGTCCCTATATTAACTAAATTTTCCATTTCTTTTCCTTCTCTATATAGTTTATCTTATCTTTCTGAAATTCCTGCTGTCTTCTGCAATCTGTTTCAGTTCTTCCAGGGAAATCCCTTCAAAGTTAGCTGCAACAGCAGACATGACACCTTCAACGAGAGGAGCATCCGCTATTTCAACCTTTATGCTTCCTTTCAGCTCTTCCTTTGCTTTTTTTGCATGAAATACAGAACTTCCCATATCTACAAACACAAGTACTCCATTTCCCATATCAGCTTTTCTGATGGCCTGTGCTACTGTTTCCTTATTTGTTCCATATACTTCCTTTAAAGGATTGCCCCCATTTTCTATATTAAATTCATCCTGTTTAAATATCTGTACTAATTTTATTATTTCTTCAGCCAATATATTACTATGGCTCACTATAACTATTCCAGCCATTTTTTTTTCCATCTTTAATCCTTTTCCTTATAAATTTTTATTAATTTTCTCCCAGTAACCTGTCAAGTATTATAGAAACTGCACTTCTCACTGACAGATGATTATATTCTGTCTTCCCTCTTATTGGTTCAAGAACCTTATATGAAATATCCATTATTTCATCTGTCAATCCCCATCCTGTTCCGAACAGGATCAGATATGGAGATTTATCTTCAGTCATTTCCTTTCCTAGTTCCTTATATGGGACTGTATTAGGAAATGTCTTTGCTGATGTAGTTATAACCTTAGGAGAAATTCCTTCTGATTTTTCAATATTAATCATTACTGACTCAATAGAATCTTCCATATCAGTATTTTCAAAAGCTTCTTTCCTATTCCTGTTAAAATCAGTTCCTTCCCCTTCAGTCCAGTAATCTATTATTCTCCCTGTAAGTTCTTTCTGGGCATCTACCGGTGTTATTATAAAGTATTTCTTTATATTATAAGTCCTGCATGTCCTAGAAATATCATGTATATCAAAATTAGTAACTGAAGTAGCTACCACATCACGGTTTTTATTATATACTGGATAGTGAACCAGTCCCACATAAATGTTATTCCTCATTTATGCTAACTCCTTTCAAGTATTTTTATTAATTTACTTTTCAATCTTCAGTTTACATATTATATCACATTTTTATACTACTTTGAAATGAAATTATATGAATTTCCACTATATTTTTAAATTTCCCCTTTACTATCACTAGATTTTTATATATAATATTAGTACATTATAAAGAGGTGATAAATTTGAAATTATCTATAAAAGAGTATATGGAGAGTCGTAATGTTTCCAGAAGAACAATTTATAACCGTATTGAAAACGGTCAGCTGGAGACAGTCAAGATAGGATATAAAACATACATAATAAAGGAAAATCTCAATAAACCAGTTAAAAAGAATATAGTATTTAGCCCTGCTGACCTTCCTGATTTGAATGTATTAAATGACCTCAAGGAAAATCTTGCATTGCTAGAAACTTCCTATACTATCCTAAAAGACTTTGATTACAGTTTTTTACGTGAAAGACTTTCATCCATTGAAAAATCTTTAGTCAATTTTGTAATGGACGCAGATAGGTCTAATGAAAGAATCAACAGCAAAACTGACAGGTTTACAGAAGAGATTAACAGTAAGCTGGATAAAATTGAAAGAAAAAATGATAATTTCCTCAAAAATTTCCTGCTGATCAATGAACATAACAATAAATTCTTTAAAGAAAGTCTTGAAAATCTTGAAGGCAGATTTAAGATTATCGAAGAAAAATTAGAAAAAATAACTCTTTTGGAAGAAAAATTTGATGACCTCATAAAGACAGCTGATTCAAAAAAATCTTTCGGACTATTTAAGAAATAATTTCTAAATCTATTAAAATACAGAAATTGATTCAGGCTGGAATATTCCAGCCTGATATGTTCTTATTATATTTATATTTTTATTACTGGCACAAGGAACTGTCTGTATTTTTCTAAATATTCAATGCGCTTTCCAATGCCACTTCAATCATATCATTAAAGGTAAGCTGTCTTTCTTCAGCAGAAGTAGCTTCTCCCGTAACAAGTGAGTCACTTATTGTCAGTAAAGTCAGTGCATTTACTCCAAATTTTGCAGCTGTAGTATATAGCTGTGCTGTTTCCAT
>CAYYAV010000093.1:0-6663 GCA_964469865.1 uncultured Fusobacteriales bacterium
AACGGCACCTCCAACTACTCCACCTACTGCACTTCCTACTAAAGCACTTGCTAGACATGAAGACAGCATTACTGCTATTCCAAGTAACATTAATATCTTTTTCATTTTCTCTCCTTCCTAAATTGAATTTTTGGGTACTTTCTAATTTTTCAAAAAGTACATTTGTTTTACAAACACCTAAATTAAATTTTATATTTTATACCATACAAAATATGTATTTTCTATTTTTTCTATATTATTTTTTTGTTATTTCTTCTTTACTAAATTACTCAGTTACTTCTATATCTACCTCACTAAAGTCTTCTTCCTCTGTTATTTCTTCTTTCAGAACTACTTTTTCCCCATTTTCATAACTGGAAAATATCCCATCACAGCTTCTGACAAGCAATTCCAGCTGTCTATCCCTTGAAGCATAATCTTCTTCTTTATCAATTATATTTTCTGCTCTTTCTAAAAATTTTAAAAATTCCTCGTAAAGAAATCTTGCTTCCGCCTCCTGTATCCTCTCATACTCTTCATCCTCATCTAATTTTACAGGATTTTCCTTACTCAGATGTTCCGGTATATCCTTGAAGATATTGTAGTACTTTCCATCATTATCATTTATACAGTTTTCCTTGCCATAGACAATTTCCTTTTCCACATCTATGTTATATATCTGATAAGCTAGCCAGCGCATCAGTTCTTCCCTTTCAAGAAAAATGAAATAAACATTCTCCACACCTTTTAATTTCAACTCTTTTAATCTCAATTACTATTATCTATGAATGTAAATACTGTGCAGATATACTCCGATGTTATTATTTGGGCAAATTTATTTTATCTTCATCGGTATTCCAGAAACTACAAAATAGACTTCATCAGCCTTTTCTGCCACAAGCTGGTTCATCTTCCCTGCAATTTCCCTGAAATATCTTCCAAGGGGATAGCTCGGCACTATCCCCATTCCCAGTTCATTTGAAACAATTATCATATTTTCAAACTCACTGGAAACATTAAGCAGTTCTTCTACCTGCTTTTCAACCATCCTATCACATTCCTTCATCTGTTCCTTTGTGGGACTGTCCCAGTCAATGTCCGTATTTTCAAAAATAATATTACTTACCATGTTAGTAAGGCAGTCAACGAGTATATTATTTCTGCTTCCCTTTTTTTCAGACTTCTCCTTTTCTTGAGATTTTTTCTCAGCAAAAGTGTTTTCCAGACATTCATAAAAATCTTTATAGCCTTCCACTGTAACCCACTTATCCTGCCTTCTCTCTTTATGCAGCTCAACCTTTGTCTGCATTTCTTCATCAAATACGATAGAAGTTGCAAGATATATATTTTTCTGCTTTCCATTATTTAAGGATAAAAGCAGATTTTCTGCAAACCTGCTTTTTCCACTTTTTGCTCCTCCGGTTATATAAATTAATGGCATTCTTCCTTCCTTTTTAACTTTATATTTTTCACTATTCAGCTTTTCAAATTTACAAAAAATTTTAAATTTGCTCCATCAAATCTATGATTTAATCATTTATGTATCAATCAAGCCCGACTAATAAGAAATCAACAATATTCATATGCCTTATACCTCTTTCTGACATATCAGATTCATCTATATTTCACTTCTTGACTGAAATCACAAAATATAGAACATTGTTACTAATACACTGATTGTTACAGCAGGTGGATAAATTGTTAAAGTCAGAATAAAACCTAGTATTTTTAAAGCTATATCTCCTCTTAATACCTTTTTCAAGTACTGCATCCATAAATGTTCCCAGTTTTTCTTTTTTCATTTTTTAATGATAAATATATAAATAATTATATAAAATACCACTCTCTTCTTCCTTTTATTTTATATTCTCATTTGTAAAACTTTATATTACTCATAAAATTGATATTTTAAATTATTTGAAATTTTCATTTTCAAATTCTATTTTTAATATACTTTATACTAAACATCAGACTAAAATATTGGACAGTAAAACCCTGTATTGCAAATTTAACCTTATTTATAAGGATTCCAGCTTCTAAGGATTAATTTCTCCATTTCATCAATATTTTTAGGATTCCCTTCAGCAGTTGCAAAATAAATCTTATTTTCTACTACGAATATATTCTGTACCAGTGATTTCCCTGAAATGTTCTTTACTTTCAGCTGTACTCCCTTATATCCGTTAACATTAACTTCCTTTATGACAAGATTATTCTTGTCATGTCCGGCATTTAAATATCCTTCATAGTTTGTTCTTATGAG
This sequence comes from uncultured Fusobacteriales bacterium, assembly GCA_964469865.1. Taxonomy (GTDB): domain Bacteria; phylum Fusobacteriota; class Fusobacteriia; order Fusobacteriales; family Leptotrichiaceae; genus JAGOWQ01. Next base: position 2,243 of record CAYYAV010000093.1, read on the forward strand.
CTTATTAGCTATTTCAAGATTACTTAACCCTTTTTTATCAAGTATACCTAACATATCCAATGTAAAAATATCTATCCCGTCATTTGTTATCTGCAACGTATAGTATGAAGAGTCAGGATCGGTAAACCATTTTACATCCTTCCATTTAGGTACATCTATAAACCCTACAAATTCATTTCCGAAACGTCCTTTCTGCAAATATTTTTCAGACTCTCTCTGATAAATGCTCTTCATTTTTGAAAATTCTTTTAATTTCTGCTGACCCTCCGGTGTATTCAGGTCAGTTACACAATGTATTTCCCCTTTTGGGACATAGCAGTCTTTATCGCCGTTATTTGAATTATTTGAACCTTTTCCAAAACATTGAATGGAAAGTATCAATAAAATTATTGCTTTTGCTAACATAGTTTTTTTCATTTTATCACCTCTTACTAAATTATAAATTTTTAATAATCGTATTTTTTCTCCAACCGTAAATTTGCTATTTTTCTTTTTCACTTGACTTTCATGTACATATGCTACTGAGATATGTGAAGAATCTCCATATGTAATGTACAGCCATTCTCCCTTTTCAGCATAAACATATAATGTTATCCCATTTTTTCTATTCCAGTAGTAAGAATATGTGGAGTGAAATTACTATAAATGTAATCTCTATTCTTTATCAAGGTCTTACTTTATTTTCTATTAATTTACCGTTACTGTCAACACTACAGCAATTTTTTAAATAAAATCCATCAATGTATTCGTAGTATCCGGAAGAATTCTTTTTAAATAAATCATCATAATTGTTTCTAAACTGCTCAAATGATTGCCCAGAACTCCATTCACTTCTCTTTATCCATTCACCATATTTAGTTTTTCCAAAAAATATATGTAAATTATTATCATCTTCCCAAATTTCACTGACTACGAACTGTTCTGGATTTTTCCCTTCTTTTATCATTCTCTGTTCTGCTATATTAATAGCGGCAGCTCCATTTATTACATTCGGTACATAATAAAGTGCATATTCTCCTGTTTCATTATTTGTAACAAATAATTTAAAGTTTTTGTTTCCATATCCGTTTAATTTCTGATAGCCGTCAAGCGGATATCTGCAATCAAGATTCTGTGTCTGACAATATGCTATAAAATCTTCTCTTGCTTTTGACTTAGTTGTATGATATCCAAACCATTTTCCACTTTTATCTTTAAGCATAACAACAAATGGCAGGTCATTAGAAAGCCAGACAAATCCGTTTGTAGCATTGTTACCGTATTTTCTTTTAAATTCACTTTTAGCTGTATTATAAACTGCTTTCCCTGTTGTTTTTAATACACGTTCTTTATAAAGCCATTCTCCTGTACTCTCATTATAGACAAACACATCGTAGGATGAACGGTTGTCTAAACTAGCTGGCGGATTCTGGTAACCTCCCTGTTGCTGCTGCTGTCGCCTTTGATTATCTACTTCAGATTGCATCATTGCATTCCAGTTATGCCAGGACTGTGAACCAGGCTGATATGGATTTGCAAAGATATTTTTTGAAAGAAATAGTGAAAATACCAACAATACTGTTATAAAATTTTTTTTCATATGATCCTCCTGAATAATTTAATTTTAAATTATTATACCTTATTAAACTTAAAGTAAACTTAAACTCTATTTTTTCATCTTAAAGAAGACAATCTTTAAACATAAAAAAACTCAGTGAAATAGAAGAAAACAAAATAAAAAATGTTAAGAGATTGATATGAAACAGGAAGTTTTTAAAAAGTTATAAAACCTATAAAATACTTCTTACTTTTTAGTAGTTTCTATCAAAATTCTTGTTTTTTAATTCATATTGCATTGTTTCATAAAAAGTATGGGGTTCGTGTCTTAGAATATCGATTAAGTCTTTACTATTTCCTTCAAATCCATTTTTATTGTAATAATCCAACATAGCTTTTATAGTAAAAATCTCTTTAGACTTTAGCTTGTATGCTGCTGCAATTGCAACAATCAAAGATGGGATCCTTACAATTTTAATTTCTTTATTTACTATTTTTCCAATGATTTGGCTCATTTCTCTTAAATCAAGTCTTTCTTTTCCTGAAAGCTCATACACTTTATATTCGTGACCTTTTTCTGTAAGAATATTTGAGACTGCTTCTGCCAAATCCCTTAAATCTATAGGAGTAAATATTTTCTTATCATCAAATCCTGCATTTAATTTCAAATTCTTATGATTCATGAAAGATAGAGGAGTTTGACTATACATTGAAGGCTGTACAATAGTCCATACAATATCTGATTTTCTAATGAGTTCCTCTACTTGATATTTTTTCCAGTGGTGGGGCATTGAAGGTGTTTTTGAATGCATTACAGAATGATACACTAATCTGTAACATCCCGTCTCTATAGCTGATTCTAATACATTTTTCCCAAATTCCACTTCTTCTTCTATAAAAACAGGAGGAATATAATAAACTGTATTTAATCCTTTCATTGCCTGCAAAAGAGAATTTTTATTACGGTTGTCAGCGATAGCAGTTTCAATATTTTTAGGCAATTTATCCTTCTGACTTTCTTTATGAATAATGGCTCTTACCTTTATTCCTTTTTTTATAAGTCTATTCAATATCGGAATACCTGTCTGTCCAGCAGCTCCTATTATTCCAATAAAATTCTTATCATTTTCTTTCATCACACACACATCCTTATTTTAAAAGATACGATAAACTCTAAAACGTTTTTTTATTTAGTTTCATCTTTTTTCTAAATGCAATCTCCTTTTCTATCTCTTTATTTGCCTTCGCCAGCTCTCCCCACATATTCCAAGCTGAAAAAGTTATTCCAAATACAACAATTCCGTAAAAAATCTGTGGAGTAACAGAATAGAAATTATTGCTGACAAAACTTGTTGCATAAGGGAAGAAAGAAGTAAAAAATAATACAATAATACTCCACCATACTACATTTTTAGATACATATTTTATTCTTACCCATTGATTATATATATTTATCCAAAATGTTCCAAGTCAAAAAAATGACAGTGTATAAGCAAAGAAATTCATTTTTAATTCCCATATTGCTTTAAATGCAGATGCTGACGGTTTTTCCAGTTCCAACACAGGAATTGTCATAATTATGGTACTGCATCCATAAATGCTCTCAGTTTTTCTTTTTCCACTTTTTCTCCTCGTATAATGTATTTTTAGTTGTTTTCAAAAGTAAATCCTTATTAATACCGTACTTACATTTCAAATTTTTGATATTTTTTCATTCATTTTTTAATTTACGATATTAAAGTTTCAATTGTAATCACTACATTTTAATATCTTTACTTATGATTAACTGAATAAAGTTTTAATGTTTATTCTGATATTGAGTAATCTGTTATTCCGAATCGATTTCCAAATGGATCTTCAAATTCAGCAGCATACCCTGTTCTTATCCTAAAAGGTTCTGATAAAAATCTGATTCCATTTTCTTTCATTTTTTGATACTCCGAATTTACATCATCTACTTCAAACCATATAGTTTGTTTTAAATTTTTAAATTTATTTTTATCTTTTAATATTATTGCTGCCTCTTCACCATCAATACTGAATGCCATCATTCCCATATCTGAGAAATCAAACTTCACTTTTAATCCCAAATTATCTTCATAGTATTTTTTTGCCTCTTCAATGTCATCAACTGGAACAAAAAAATTGTCATATTTTTTCATTTTATCACCTCTTATAAATTATAAAAATATTTTCCTTTCTATCCTAATACTCATACTTATTCCCATATCCTCTAGGTGTTATCATTTTCCCGTTTTTAATGAAAGTGTTTGTATTTCCTATTATTACAATAGTCAACATATCAATTTCATGATTCAGCATTTCATTAAGGGTTGTCAGGATACAAGTTTCATCTTCCCTTCCCGCATTTCTTACTATTGCCACAGGAGTCGTTTCAGGTTTGTATTTCATCATTATATCCCTTGCTTCTTCAATCTGTGTAACTCTTCCACGGCTTTTCGGATTATATATACTTACAACGAAATCCCCTTCTGCTGCCAGTTCCAGCCTTTTCTTTATTAATTCCCAGTCTGTCAGCAGATTGCTTAGGCTAATCGTAACATAGTCATGCATTATCGGTGCTCCAACTATTGATGCTGCCGCATTTGTAGCTGTTACTCCCGGTATTACTTCCACTTCCACATCGTTATCGGCTATTTCCAGCATAATTCCTGCCATTCCGTAAACTCCTGCATCTCCACTGCTTATTAATGCGACATTTTTACCTTCCTGAGCCAGTTTCAGCACATCATTACACCTGTCCACTTCCTTCATCATCGGGGAGCTTACAATTTCTTTCTCCTTAAAATACTCCTTTATCAGATCAGTGTAGGTTTTGTATCCCACAATAACATCACTGTTTTCCATTGCTTCATAAGCTCTAT
>CAYYAV010000094.1:0-6659 GCA_964469865.1 uncultured Fusobacteriales bacterium
TATATCTTCCAGAATTTTAGAAGTTTCTTCAAAAAAGATTTCATATGACGGTATATTTTTCATCTTTTCATTATAGATTTTTTCAAAACTTCTGAGCTTGTCCATTGAACCTATCTTATTTAATAACCTATTTACTGTATCCAGTATTTTATAGATATATTGAATATCGGCTTTCTGAGTATCTAGAAAATAATATTTCGGATAATTTCTCCCTTCAAGAAGACTTAATGTAATTTTATCAGTCTTTAATGTTGTTTCTGCCAAGGTATTTTCCAATAATTTCTGATGATTCTTATATTTTTCCTTGAGATTCTTATATTCTGTTGAAGCATAATTATACCTTTGTTCATCAAATCCAGAAAGATTAGGGCTTCTATTTATATTCTCTTCCAAATCTCTTACCCGCTTTACAATATTTTTCCTGTCTGCAGAGGGATCGCTTAACATTGCAGTAAGATCGTCCAATCCTAATTCGGTAAGTTTTTCATATATTACGTTAAGAGCTGTCTTCTTTTCACAGACTATAAGAATATTTGCACCATTTTCAAGAGAATTGGTTATTATTGCTGTCAGTGTCTGACTTTTCCCTGTTCCTGGCGGTCCCTGTATTATTTTATACTGAGTATCCGTCAATGTTTCCACAACATTCTGCTGGCTGGGATCTGTAGATATGGAACTATTTTTTATCAATTGAAAATCATCTTTTTTTTCTATATTGAACCTATATTTATTAAAATTTTCCTTTATTGTGTTAAAATCCTGTATTATACCTTCATTCTGCCTTTTAAAGAGACCCAGTATAGCTCCTTGAAAAATGTATGCTTTTTCTATCCCTTTCTGATTAACTTCTTCAGCGGTTTCAGGAAATCTTTCAAGCTTAAATTCTTCTATGGAAGACATATCTACTGCTATTTCCTTGCTGATCCCTGTAATTATATTTTTTATATTTTCAAAAGTTATGATTCCTTCTACATCTGACATACCGTCTTCAAATATTTCTGACAGGTTAACCTTATTTTCTGACAGTAATTGCATTATAAGCACTTTATTTATTTCTACATCTATATCTGCATCCTTGGAAATAATAAACTCATTTATATTTACTTTAGATCTTTTTATATTCAGTTTCCATATAAATAATGGAGCTTTCATTACTGTCTTTGTCTTGCTGCTTTGTTTTACAAAAATTGGATAACCTAAAGAAAAGCTGCTTATCCCTTCTTCTCTGAATATGTTAATTTCCTCATTATAGAGATACTGTATTTTTTTTTCAGCTTTTTCATTTTTTTCTTCATTTGTCATTCTTATCTTCATTTCAAAGCTGTCCTTTGAAAACAGGTTTTCAAAGAGTTTTTCAGCAAAATTTTCCTCAATCCTATCCAATTCTTTAAGATCCATTCTTGCCCTGTATCTTCCCGGAACGGCACTAAGATATATACTTCTCATGGATCCTACATTCAGTTTTTCTGACAATAGATTAAAAAAATCTATATTCATCCTTTATCCTCCATTTTTATTAATTTCTGAATGAGTCTATTATACTCTTGTCATTACTATGCAATATCTTTACTTCATAAGGTCTCAATATAATATTGATTTTCTTATCAGATATCGAATAAACTTCCTTTGGGTTCATTTCATTCTTATAAAACCCGAATAATTTGGGAACCATCAGACTGACAGGATATGAATCTGTACTATTATTCAGTACCACGATAATAGACTCTTTATTCTTATCAAATATTTCATAGCTTATAAAATCGACTGAAGGTCTTGCAGGAGATATATCCTTGTTCTGATAAGTCTTTGCTTTTCTTTTTTCTTCATTCAGGTAAATATTTATATCCGCATCTATCCTTGCCTTCGTCTTTGGGTCCTCGTATACTTCAAGTATCCTGAATTCTCCATTTTTCAGAAGACTGGTGTAATTCTTCCTTATCTTTAATAAAGCTCTGTAATGATTTTCTATCTCGGTATTTATAGCCACAGGATACGATATGACTCTATGTACTTCATCAATTTCAACAGTATTAGGTAAAGTTGTAAGTCTTGATGTATATTTGCTTATATCATCTGTTTCATTTGCATAAGGAGCATAGTCTTCCCATAGCATAGGTTTCCTGTTTCTTGGAGAGTCGGCCCCCCACATGCCCTTTTCATCTCCATAGTATATTACAGGAGTGGCAGGAAGCATCATCTGTATAGAAATTATCCTTTTCAGTTTATTTACAGCTGTTCCGTCATAGAGATCAGGACGTATATTGAGATATCCTTGATTTGACTGATTATTTCTGTCAAAAACTCTGTTAGCATTTATTATTCCGCTATAAATCCTGTCTGTATCCAGAGAGTCCATATATATCTGTGTTGTATTGAATCTTTCCTTTGTATATTTTCCATACATTTCATTTAATTTAGTAGCAAATTCCACTCCTCCGATTTTGTAGTTAGAATTGCTGTTTACAGTATATTTTATAAGATTATTGACTATATTGTAGTCTGTTCCGCCATCATATATTCCTTCTCTTACATCTTCTGAAAATTTTAAGGAAAAGTCTCCTGAAATCAGCAGATCTTTTTTTACATTTTTAAGATTTTCAGTTATTTTTACCAGTGATTCTTTATTCCTCTCATCATAATAGACATATTTTATTCCGTCTATCCCGTCATCAGATACTCCTGAATTCATTTCCTTGTCAGGACCAAGAATCCATTTCTTCAATGAATTTTCTATATATGATGCCGTTTCAGGATTACTAAGATTAAGGACAGTGTCACTGCCATTGAGGTACCAGTCCTTTAAAGAATCAATATTTGCAAAGAATCTATCTGAAGTTATATCAGGAGCCACTTCAATTACAACTTTCAGACCATTATTATGAGCTTCCTTTACAAGGCTTGCAAGTTCAAGGTCTGAATCTGTCCAGACCCATGTATTTATGTCATTCAGATTTTCATTTAAAAGATTCCTTTTAGTTTTCGGATTATAGATAAGTAAGTTCAGTTCCTTATCACCATTGTTGTTATGAACTTTGTCCTTCACTGTAAGACCTTTCTGAGTTCCGGTCTGCTCTATATTCCCAAAATACGGGTCTACATGATTAAAATATATTGTATCATACTTGTGGTTAGACAAAGAGTAGAAAGGAGAAGATATTATAATATATTCTATTCCCAGCCCTTTCAGATATCCAATCTTCTCTTTTATTCCCTGCAGGTCTCCTCCATAGTATCTGGAGTAGTTTCTTACTTCATTCAGGGCATTTTCTTCCCACACATTACGTGTTTCATAATTTCCATTCCATTCATTGACAGAAAATTCAGGTTTATCAGCATCTCCCCATATTCCAGCAACAAGATCCCTTTTTGCTGTTCCTGAACGCAGCTCTCCGCTAGGAGCAGAAAAATCATCTGTTCCAAATTCATTAAATATGGGATCATTATCTACATTGCCGTTTCTAAAACTGTCTATGTATATCTGATATCCTATGGAACTTTTAGCCCACTCAGGAATATCAGTTAAATTTTCTGAAGTTTCATAATTAAACTTCTGTACCTTGTTTTCCTCAGTTTCCAATGTTTTTCCAAGAAAATATTTAAGTTTGCTGTCTGTTATCCTGAAATAGTAGCTGAAATTTCCTTTTGGAACTTCAGCCATAAAGATTTCGTCTCCTCCGTAGTTTCCTATGCTTCTCATCATCTTTTTGCTATTTCCGTATAGAAGTTCCACAGAATAGACGTCATTATTTTTAGTTTTCATAAATATTTTAATATTTTTACCGTCTTCAGATCGGAATTCCGATGTTTCTTCGTGAATCAGAGAATTAAGATCAATATAATTATCATTCCTCTGGCTATATTTTGTCAGATTTCCTATCGTCTCTTCCTTTTCCGAATATGAAACTGCTGTTATTGTCATTACTAATAGCAATATTGCCATTTTTTTCTTAAATAAATTCATACTTCTCCTTTATTTATCTTGATTTCTCTGGCAGCTGCCAGGCAGAATACTGTTATTTCTCCATTCTGCCCCTTCGAGGAGCTTAAGATACTTTTTTTTATTTCTCTTAATGTAGCCCCTGTAGTTATAATATCATCAACTAACAGGATTTTCCTGTTTCTTAAATCTATTTTTCTGTCTATATAAAAACTTCCTTTTATATTTTCTTCTCTGAGTTTTTCATCAAGCAGTTTATGCATTTTCCTGGTATTTTTTATTCTTTTCAGTTTTATATAATTTATATTCAGATTGTTCAGAATTTCATCTACCTGATTAAAACCCCGTTCATTCATCCTTCTTCTACTTACAGGGACACTTACTACAATATCTATCTTTTCCTTTTTTATGATAAACTTAAGCTCCTCTTTTATTAGTCTGGATATAACTCCTGAAAGAGAAATCTTCCTGTCATATTTATATGAAAAAATCAGCTTCTTGAATACTTTATCATAATCCCAGATATAGTATATATTGTTTAATTTCCTTAATTTCTTTAAATTATAAAGACTTTTTTCCGTATCTTCAGATACCGGTCCATACTCAACTAATTCCTCCCCTGAAATAATGTCCTTATTTTTAAATAATATCCCTTTTAGGTATAGAAGCATTTCGTCAATAGTTCTTGACAGGATTCTTAACCTTTTCAAGTACTTTTGTCGAGTATGTTTCTGTATATCCACAGTTCTGGCATATCTTAAGATAAAATGTATCAAGAGATATTTTAGTTCCTGTCAAAGTCTTTGTAGGGAGGGCTATAGTCTTAATTTCACATAGCGTAGATCCGCACTTAAAACATTTCTCCATATTTTTCATTTTTCCACCTCAAAATGCATTCTTTATCCAGTCAATAATTATTCTATTGTCCTGTTTATTTCTAGTAATTCCAATAATATCGTATCTTATACTATTTTTCCATTTTTTTTCTGAGAGATAAATCTTTGAAGTCATGAGTATTTTTTCTATTTTCCTTTTATCAACTACTTCAACAGGATTTCCATAATCTGTATTCTTCCTATATTTTACCTCAATAAATACTAAAGTGCCACTTTTTTTTTCGAAAAAAATAAGATCTATCTCTCCGTATCTTGTATAATAGTTTTTAGTGACAAACTCCAGATTATTTGATACAAGATATTTCATGGCTATTTCTTCATAGTCAAGCCCTATTTCCCTTCTACTTTTCATCTAAAACAGCTTCAACTCCTCTCCCCCTAATATTTTTGTCAGAAAACTTCTTCTATGGTATTTACAGGGCCCTGCTTCCAGAAGAATTTCCCTATGTAATTTTGTCCCGTATCCTTTATGCTTTTCAAATTGATATAAAGGATACTCTTTTCCTATTTCAGTCATAATCCTATCTCTGGTAACTTTAGCAACTATAGAAGCTGCTGCTATGGAAAGAGATTTTCCGTCACCTTTTATCACACATTCCTGATGTCCATGATAGTCCCTTATCTTATGATTTCCGTCAACAAGGGTTATTTCATAGCTTATACCGCTGCTTTGGGAACGGATTTCCCGTATAGCCCTTCTCATAGACAGAAAAGTAGCATTCAATATATTTATTTCGTCAATTTCTTTTGCACTGGCAATTCCTATTCCTACTATACATCTTTTTAATATAGCTTCAAAAAGCTCTTCCCTTTTTTTTTCAGAAAGTTTCTTGGAGTCATTGATATCATCCAGTTCAGAAAAATATTCGGGTATAATTACAGCCCCTGAAACCACAGGTCCTGCCAGTGGTCCTCTACCAGCTTCATCCACTCCTACTATTATTTTCCCATATTTTTTATCAAACTCCCTTAAAGATGTTTCATCTTTTTTAATTACACTTCCTTTTTTTACTTTTCCATTATCATTCATCATTTCCGTCTTCATTCTCTCCAATGATATCATATAGTTTAGTTTTCTCTAAAGCTTTCATCATGTCTTCCGGAATTTCACCGATAAGCTTTATCGGTTTTTTATTTACAGGATGGAGAAATTCCAGTTTGTAAGCGTGAAGCATCTGCCTGTCTTCACTGTCAGCTCTTCCATATACACTATCTCCCAGTATGGGATATCCCAGATGCTTCATATGTACTCTTATCTGATGTGTCCTTCCTGTTTCAATATTCACTTCAACAAGGCTGTATCTTTCATTCCGGGAAAGTACTTTAAACTTTGTAATCGCCAGTTTACCTCTATTTCCTTCTATGACGGCCATTTTCTTCCTGTCATTCCTGTCCCTTCCCATATATGTTACTATTTTACCGTTTCTTTCGTTCACTTTTCCCTTAAGGATTGCTATATATGTCTTATTTACTTCTTTATTCTGGAACATTTTTGTCAATTCCGTGTGTGCCCTGTCATTTTTTGCTATTATCATAAGTCCGCTTGTGTCCTTATCTAGCCTGTGCACTATTCCAGGTCTCAATTCCCCATTTATTCCTGACAGATCCTTTATATGATACATGACAGCATTTACAAGAGTTCCCGAAAAATGACCGTGTGCAGGGTGGACTACGAGACCGGCCTGCTTATTTATTACTGCCATATCTTCATCTTCATATATAATATTTATATCTATATTTTCAGGCTTTAATTCTATTTTACATATTTCTGGCATCTCTACCTCTATACTGTCATTTTTTTTTACTTTATAAGAAGATTTGCTCTT
>CAYYAV010000095.1:0-6657 GCA_964469865.1 uncultured Fusobacteriales bacterium
ATATAAAAGATTACAGGACACAGGCATAATAAAGAATGAAGCGATAGAAGAAGTTTCCGATGTAGTCAAGTATTTCACATTTAAGGATCCCGATGGAAATAAACTATGCCTTGTGGAGGTTTACTGATTCTTGATTTTCTGTATACTAAAATTTCTGTTTTATTAAGAATACCTTATTTTATATACTTTTGAGGCTGCCTATAAACTAATAATTTATATATAAATAATAAAAACGAGCCGTGTGCTCGTTTCTTGTATGAAAGAAGTCTAAATGTAGAGATGGGGCGTCTCTTTTAGACAATAAGTTATACCATAATATATTTATTTTGTCAATAACTTTTTCAAAATTTTTCAAAATTTTTTTGTTTTTTAAAAAATTACTCCAAATTCCAGTTTAAATTCTCATTAAAAAATCTATCTTTTCTACTGAAATTCAAATAGCCATTTTTTAGATAATTCATGCTCCCCATTTATTATTTTTTCATATTCTGATTTTAATAACTGATGAAATTTACCTGAAACTCCTTCTTCCGAAAAATTGAGATTACCTATAGGTCTTTGATCTAATGATTCAGCAAAAGTTACCTTCATTGCTGTTCCTGTTACTAATAATTCATCAGCTGTAAATATCATTGATCTGTCAACTTTTCCCCTTTTAATGGTATATCCGTTATATTCTAATATCTCTAGAGCTGATCTTAAAGTTATTCCTTCCAAGGCCGCATTCCCTGTATCAGGAATAATAATGTCTCCCCGATAAATTACGATTATATTTGCAACAGATACTTCTACTACGTTTCCTGTGTCATCAAACATTAATGCATCATCATAGCCATTCCTCTGTGCATCACTTGTAGCTAAAAATGAATTAATATATGATCCTCCTGCCTTCGCCTTTGTAGGAATAGACGAGTCATTATATTTTCTGTAAGTGGAACTCATCAGCTTTAATCCTGTTTCAGAACTTACATAATCAGCCAGTGGTAGCATATAAATAGCTAAATCAAAATCTAGTCCGGCTTTTTTAGGTGATAGCCTGGGTTCCTTGCAGAATACGAAAGGTCTCATATAAAAATCTTCTTTTATATCATTCTTTTTTACCAGTTCTGATACTATATTATAAAATTCATCCCATCCTATAAAAAATTCAAATCCTAACATTTTTGATGCTGCCATTAATCTTTCGTAATGGTCTCTTAATCTGAATATCACTACTTTACCATTCCTGTAATATCCCCTCAGGCCTCCAAAACATGTAGTACCATATTGTAAACTATGTGTTGCTATGCTTACTGTTGCCTTTTCAAATTCAACTATATTCTTATCAAAATAAGCATAATTCATAAATTCTGTCTTTCCTGCCATTTTAAATCCTCCAAATTTTACTTTTTCTATTCTTATACATTTTATCACTTTATAATTCATAAGTAAAATTTATTATAAATATGCTTTCTATCTTTTTTATAAATATATTTTATTTTCCTCTTTTTTCATAGTCTTCTTCTATTTCCTGCTTCCAGCTTTTTGTCAGTGTTTTCCCGGAACGTATTTCCTGAACAGCTTCATTCAGGACTTCAAAGTTCTTTTGAGTTCCTATACTGTCAGAATTATACCTTACAGCTCTTGAAGAATCAATACCAAATTCTTTTGCCGTGCTTACTGCATCTATATTGGCTCCTAAAAATAAAAATTCCCATTTTTCAGTTTTTTTCTGCTCTTGTATCATCTTCTTAACTTTTTCAGCAGTATATTCCCTACTGGCATTTTCTTCACCATCTGTAATTATTACAAACAATATTTTCTTTGCCCTTTGATTTTTCTTGAGACTGTTCTGATTAGCTTTTACCTGAGAAATTGTCTTTCCCACTGCATCAAGAAGAGCAGTACTTCCTCTTACATAATATTCCTTTTCAGTTATTGGCTTCATTTTATCAAGAAGAACCCCATCATGAAGAAGTTCATACTTGTCATCAAATAGGACTGTTGTAACATATGCTTTACCTTTTTCAGTTTTTTTCTGCTTTTCAAGCATAGAATTGTAACCACCTATAGTATCCTTTTCAAGCCCTGACATTGAACCGCTTCTATCCAATATAAATACAAGTTCCATATTACCAGTCTCCCGTTCTTCTGTTTTTGATTCCATTATTCCATTAAATATAAATATTCCTGTTATTACAAAAATAGCAAATAAAATATTTTTCATCTTTAAATCCCTCCATTTATCTTATATTTTATATATTATATCATCAAAACATTAAAATAAAATGAAAGCTTTAAATTTTCCTTATTTCCCCTCCACCTACAAGTTCATTTTCCAGATAGAACACGATATGCTGTCCTTCACTGCTTTCATGAGTTCTATCCTCAAATTCAAATACAGTCCTTCCCTCTTTGATCTTTAGCTTTCCCTTCAACCCTTTGGAGGAAAATCTTGGTCTTGCTGTCATTTCTTTACCCAGAATCTCCGAAATTTCATAATGGAACTTACAGTCAATGACTTCTATCTCCTTAACCAGTATATCTTCAAATTCCCCTATGACCACTTCATTAGTTTCCGGCCTTATTCCAGATACAAAAAAAGCTCTTCCAAGATTCAGACCCAGACCCCTCCTCTGACCTTCAGTATAGAACTGGTACCCCATATGCTTTCCTATTATATTTCCTTCCTTATCTACAAAATTACCCTCCCTTACCTTACTCCCCAGAACCTTCTTCAAGAAAGGGATATATCCGTCAGGAGCAAAGCATATTCCCTGGCTGTCAGGTTTATTATGTGTATGTATCCCATTATTTTTAGCAATTTCCCGGACTTCTGCCTTCTCATATACTGAAAGCGGAAACAGGAATCTTTCAATAGTTTCCTTATCAAGCCTGTAAAGCATATATGTCTGATCCTTGCTATTTTCTTTATCCCATAATAGAAGGCTGTTTATACTCTTTTTAGAATAATGCCCTGTAGCAATATACTTTATTCCCATTTTATCCGCAAAGTCCACAATCTTTCTTATCTTTACCTTTTCATCACAGATTACGCATGGGGATGGAGTCTTTCCTTCACTATACATATTCACGAAATATTCCATAACTTCCGATTTAAACTCTTCTACGGCATTTATTGTATAATGTGGTATTCCCAACATATAGCATGTATATTTGGCATCTGTTATATCATCAAGGGAACAGCATGTCTTCCCATCATTTTCAGACAGCTCGTCAGGAAGATGCTTTAATGTCACCCCTACCACATCATATCCCTGCTCCTTTAGTAAAAATGCGGCGACAGAACTGTCTATGCCGCCACTCATTCCTACTACTACTTTCCTGTTATCCATACTCCTCCATTAAAAGAAAGGTTTTATCCTTTCACCACAATATTCACCAATTTATTAGGAACAACAATAACTTTTACTACTTCCTTGCCTTCGATGAACTTTCTTGTCTTTTCAGATTCAAATGCCAGCTTTTCAGATTCTTCCTTTGAAATACCTATTTTGGCAGGTATCATATCCCTTACTTTCCCATTTATCTGGATTACAAGGTTAAAACTGTTTTCCACTGTCAGCTCTTCATTAAATTCTGGCCATTTTTCCTCAAAGGTAAATGTCTCATTTCCTATCATACTCCACAGTTCATCCGCTACATGTGGTGCAAACGGTGAAAGCAGCAATACTGTCTTTTCCACTACTTCTTTCCATATTTTTCTCGATTCTGTGGAACCGGCTTCCTTATCAATAACTTCCTGTCTGTATGTTGTCATATCATTTAATAATTCCATTATAGCTGCAATTGCTGTATTGAAATGGAAATCATCTTCTATACTTTCAGTCACTTTCTTTATTGTCTGATGTAATTTTTTCTGAATATTTTCGTCTTTTTCATTTCTATTGTCTAAATTAATTCCGTAGTTATTCTCTTTTTTAGCATTGCTATCAGCAAAATCAGAAGTATCAGAAATAAGCAGGTACAGCCTGTTTATAAACCTATATGCTCCAGCAAGTCCATTCATATTCCATTCCAATTCTTTTTCAGGCGGTGCTGCAAACAATGTAAAGACTCTTGATGAATCAGCTCCGTATTCTTTTACAATTTCTTCAGGATCCAGTCCATTATTCTTTGATTTACTCATTTTTTCAATTTTGCTGACCAGCTTTTCCCCTGTTTCCTTTGATACAGGTATACCATCTTTTACTTCCACTTCACTTGAAAAAAGATATCTCCTCTCATTTTGAGAATAATAGGAGGCTCCCAGCACCATTCCCTGTGTAAGCAGTCTCTTAAATGGTTCATCAGTATCCACATAACCCATATCCCTCAATGCTTTATGGAAGAACCTAGCATACAGCAGGTGCATTACAGCATGTTCTATCCCACCTATATACTGGTTTACAGGTGTCCATTTATCAGCATCAGCCTTCTCAAAAGGTTTTTCTCCATTTCTAGGATCCAGGTATCTCAGATAGTACCATGAAGAATCCACAAATGTATCCATCGTATCTGTTTCCCTTCTTCCTTTTTTTCCGTTTGGAAGTATTACATTCTTAAATTCTTCTGATGTTTCAAGAGGGTTACCCTTCCCACTAAATTCTATATCCGTCGGAAGCTTTACAGGGAGATTCTCCTCTTCTTCCAAGTATATATTCCCCTCTTCATCATAAATTACAGGAATCGGTGTTCCCCAGTATCTCTGTCTGCTTATTAGCCAGTCATGAAGCCTGTAATTCACCGTCTTTTTCCCTAGGTCATCCTTTTCAAGTTTTTCAGTTATATCTTCCTTTGCCTTCTCATTATCAAGTCCATTAAACTCCCCTGAATTTACAAGCTTTCCTTTTCCTGTAAATGCTGTATCTGTTTCTTCTGAAGAGATATCTTCTATATTTCCGTCCTTATCCACAGGCGAGATAACTTCCTTTATCGGAAGATTATATTTTTTTGCAAACTGAAAATCTCTTTCATCATGTGCTGGTACAGCCATGACTGCCCCTGTCCCGTAGTCCATCAGTACATAGTTAGCCACCCATAAAGGAACTTTTTCCCCATTTACAGGATTAACTACATAAAGTCCTGTAAATACTCCCTCCTTTTCCTTATCTTCTGCAGTACGGCTAATCTTATCCTCGTTTATCATCTTTTCCACAGTTTCCCTGATAGAAGGAGTTTCCTTCAGTACAACTTCTTCCACTAGAGGGTGTTCAGGAGCAACTGTAGCATAAGTTACACCATATAATGTATCCGGTCTTGTAGTAAATACTGGAATTATTACCTGTCCCTCTTCATTAAACTGTAGATTGCCAGCCTTCCTGTCTTCTGAAAAATTATAATCAAGTATAAAGTCGGCTTCTGTTCCTGTAGATTTTCCTATCCAGTTCTTCTGCATTGCAAGTACCTGTTCCGGCCAGTGTCCACGAAGCTCTTCATGACCTTGAAGCAGTTCTTCTGCATAATCAGTTATTTTGAGATACCACTGGGACAATTCCTTCTGGATCACATCTGTCTTTCCATGCCGCCAGCATTTTCCATTTTCAACCTGTTCATTTGCCAGAACCGTGTTACAGTCCGGACACCAGTTAACATAAGATTTTTTCTTATAGACAAGCCCTTTTTTATACATTTCAATAAAAAATTTCTGATTCCACTTATAGTATTCCGGAGTATATGTACTCAGCTCCCTGTTCCAGTCATAGGAAAGTCCCATCAGCTTTAACTGTCTTCTCATATTATCAATATTTGCCTTAGTCCATTGCCCTGGATGTGCTCCATTATCAATGGCTGCATTTTCTGCCGGAAGTCCGAAACTGTCCCATCCGAAAGGATGGAGTACATTAAACCCTTTCATTTTCTTATATCTGGCCACTGCATCTCCTATAGCATAGTTCCTTAGATGTCCCACATGCATCTTTCCTGATGGATAGGCGAACATTTCCAGCACATAGTAGTTTTCTTTCCCTTCAATCTTATTCTCACTTTTAAAAATATCCTTTTCCTGCCATTTTTTCTGCCAGCTTTTTTCAATTTCCTTAGGATTGTATTCTCTTGCCATTATTCCTTTTCCTCCATAATTTTTAAAATTTATATAATTCCTATAAATAATTAATTTAATTTCTTCATCTTTTCTTCTGCTCTTTCAACAATATAGAGCTTATTTCCTTTTTCAGCTACTTCTTTATAAAGTTCCAGGGCTTCTTTTATATTGCCCATTTCTTCTTTATATTGTGCAATATTATATTTTGCAAAAATTATATTTATCTTTTCTTTAGATATTTTTATAATTTCTTCATACAGGTTAATTATTTCATCCCTATTACCTTCATGATAAATAAGATTTTTTAAAATGTCAAAATATATTTTCATTTCCATTGTAATTTTATATCCATTTTTTTCTAGTATCTCCAACCCATCTTTATAGATTTCTTTAGCTTCATCTTTCCTATTTAGAATACATAAAAATAAAGATTTATTATAATAATACAACATCCTTAGATTTGGTCTTACCTTTTTCCCCTTAAAATCAATTTCTTCTAATATTTTAAGTGCTTCCTCCGTCTTTCCGAGTGCTGAATGTCCTGCTGCCAAATTGATTTTTAAACAGATTTTATACAGAACCCTTTTAGTCTTCTGTAATTCCGTTTCAGTTAATTTTATAAATTTTTCAGGTTC
>CAYYAV010000096.1:0-6622 GCA_964469865.1 uncultured Fusobacteriales bacterium
AAATTCTGCCTTCTATATCAAGAAAATGAGCGATACTGAGCTTGTATGGTCTCCAAATAAAGATTATAACAGTATAAAGTATACCTTCAGTATTGAAGGGAACAAAGTTATAGCTAAGAATAAGAAAGGGCAGCATTTCTTCACCCTCTATAGGGATGGAAATTCACTGTTCCTGAACCATGAGAAGACTAATCTGGAATTTAAGGTAAATGAAGAATTATCACAGTTTGAATACTATGAAAATGGTGTCTTAAAAAAGACTTATAAATATCAGATTGTATAGACAGGCTATACAGATGGAAAAACAGTACATTGCCATAAATAATTATGGTCCTTGAAATAAGGGACAGCCTTTGATACAGATTTACTGTATTTCAGAAGGCTGTCCTTATTTCATTTATTTTATCATTCCAGAAATTTTTTCCTGTTGGAAAAGTAGAACGGTATTGCCATGAATACAGTTCCTCCTACTATATTTCCCAATGTTACAAAAAATAGGTTATACACTATTCCTGAAACAGGCACCGCAAATCCTGCAAATTTTGCTGCTGTCAGATAAAGCATATTTGCAATACAGTGATCATACCCCAGTATAGTAAACAGCATAATGGAGAACCATGCTGCAAATACTTTCCCCGCTGCATCCTTGGCAGCATATGCCATCAGTACCCCGCCGCAGACCAGGACATTACAGAGTATCCCTTTCAGGAACAGATGATGTGCAGGAGCCTGTATCTTATAAACTGCAAGCTTTTCAAGAAAAGCCAGTGCATCCTCATTGAAATTATGTGTCAGTATTGTAATGAACGCTACAAATATAACTCCTAAGAAATTGGAAGTGTATACTGTTATCCAGTTCTTCAGCAGCTTTTTCAAAGGCATACGTTTAGATATAACAGCAACAACTAACATACAGTTGCTTGTAAAAAGTTCGACGCCTAGCAGCAGCACCATCATCAGACCTACAGGAAATACTGCTCCCGCTATAAGTTTTCCAAGTCCCGGATTTGCAACTGCAACAGTTGAAGATGCTATTATACTTCCAACTGCTCCAAAGGCTATGAACATTCCTGACATAAATCCCAGAACTTCCAGTTTCCTGAAACTCTTGTTACCTTTTTCAGTAGACACATCTATAAGATAGTCTAATACTTCACTTGGGGTTTTCATATTCTAATACTCTCCTTGTACATTTATCGGATATTTTTAAATATTTTTCATATTAACATTTAATTATACCTCAAAATATAAATATTTCAAGTATTATTTTTATTTTTTATTTCCCTGTCTCATTTATATTTAGACCCTGACTAATAAAAGCAGCAACATGGAATTTCTGACATAGCTCCATCTATTAAAATGCAGGAATCAATGTACCCCCTGTTGAGTTAAAATAATTTTTTAGTGCCTGTTGTCTTGCAGCAGTATTCAGATCCTTTAACCATACCGCATCCTTATCTTCGCTTCTTACGACAAAGCCTAGACTGTATTCTGGCCCGTCCTTAGACTTCTCAATATATTTTTTTGCATCAAGCCCTGCATTTTTCATGTGCATTCCTGCCAGAACAATGGCATCTACATCCCCCAGTGCCTGCGGTAACACACTCATTTCAGCTTCTATAAACTTCAATCCCTTAGAATTTTTAGAAATATCAAATAAAGTTGGTGAATCTACGCCATCGGCAATCTCTATCAGACCATAATCCCTAAGCATCTTAAGACCCCTTGCCTGATTAGCTGCATCATTACATACCCCTATTGTAGCTCCATCCGGTATATCACTTAATTTTGTATGTTTCTTTGAGTACATGGCAAACAATGGATAATGTGTATACGGTTCTGCCATTACAAAAGTTGTCCCGTTAGACTTGTTGTAATTATTTAAATATGGAATATGTTGGAACCAGTTCACATCAACAGAACCCTCACCCAGAGCTACATTTGGCTGGATACTGTCATCAAATGTCTTTATATCCAGTTCATATCCAGCTTTCTTCACATCTTCCCTGATTGCTTCTGCCATATCAATCCCATCAGCTCTTACCGCTAGGATAATCTTAGTTTTCTTTTTCTTGGAATCCTCTTTTCCCTGACCATTCTGAGAAGTCCCATTTCCACACCCTGTTAATAATACTAGAGTCATACTTACAAAAATATTTAAAAAAAATTTTTTCATTTTTTACTCCCTTCCTAAATATATATTTATTATTTTAATTTCTTATAAAGCCAGTCACCAAGAAACTGTATCAGAATGACTAGCAGTATAAGAACTATAACTATACTGTACATAATCTTATAGTTGAAATTCTGATACCCATAAGTCAGTGCTGTTGCTCCAAGACCTCCGGCACCGATTGCTCCGGCCATAGCCGTTGCTCCAAGCAGGTTTATAATTCCCAGGCTTATTCCTGAAATTATTGATGGAATTGCTTCTACAAGCATTATTTTCCAGATAATCTGTATGTTACTGGCACCAAATGATCTTGCCGCTTCTATCAGTTCTGGATTGACTTCCTTTAGCGATGACTGGAAAATTCTTGCCATAAACGGTGTCGCTGCTACTGTTAATGGTACAAGTGCCGCCATTTCTCCGATTGATGTTCCAGTTAAGAACCTCGTAAGCGGTATTATCGATATCATTAATATTATAAAAGGAAATGATCGCACTATATTTACTATAATATCAGCTGTCTGATATACAACTTTATTTGGTTTCAACCCATCCTTATCAGTAGCTACCAGAAGAACACCGACAAAAAATCCAAAAAACACTGACAATAGTCCTGATATTATCAACATTTTTAATGTTTCCAGAAGTGAAGGAAAAATTAGCACAGCAAAAATTTTTCCAAGAGTAAAATTCTGTATCGTCATAGCCATTTAATCACCCCTCTATCTAATCTCTCAATTTCCTGTGTTCCAAGAAGACGCTTCAGCTGAGGTGGGGCAGATTTAAAAATTTCTTCTACGTTACCTGTTATCTCTGCCTCTCCATTTTCAATTATTGCCATATTCCTGCATATACGCCTTACAACTTCCATCTGATGTGTGACCATTACTATTGTAATCCCCATATCCTGATTTATCCTGTACAGCAGTTCCAGAATAGCATTAGTCGTATTTGGATCCAGTGCTGATGTAGCCTCGTCACAGAGTAGGATACTCGGTTCCATTGCCAGTGCCCTTGCTATTGCTACACGCTGTTTCTGCCCTCCGCTTAGTTCTCTCGGTTTTACGTCTGACTTTTCTTCAAGTCCTACCAGTTTTAGCAGCTTCATGGCTCTTTCACTGATTTCTTTCTTACTGTATCCCCAACATTCCATAGGTACTGCTATATTATGATATACGCTTCTTCTTTCAAGTAACGAAAAATTCTGAAATATCATTCCTATACTTTTCCTGAACTCCCGAAGCTCTTTTTCTGAAAAAAGATTTACTTCCTTACCGTAAACCTTCAGGCTTCCGGAATCATATCCTGTCAGTCCGTTTATACACCGCAGTAATGTCGATTTTCCTGCTCCGCTTCTTCCTACTAGACCATAGATATCCCCTTTTTCTATATTGAAGTTTATATTTTTTAAAACTTCAGTCCCATTTTTAAACGTTTTTCTTATATAAGTACCGACTATTATATTTTCCATATTCATCCAACAAAACTTCTGTTTTTCCTTCCTTTATAATCTTCATTTCAAAATATATCATCATACATCCCAATTTTTTTCTGCTTCTTCCATTCCTTTTGGCATCTGACCTATTCTTGCATTCCTTCCATATTTCCTTACGGCATATATGAAGGCATCCACATTTTCTTCCGGTGTCCCTATAGGCAGCTGGCATCCTGTAGCCAGAATAAAGCCTTTCGGACTGTCTGCACATCTCTTAATGCAGTCTATACATGATCTTATTACATCATCAATAGTTCCATGCAGCATTACATCTACCGGAGGAACATTTCCTGCTATCTGCATCCTATCCCCAACTGCTTCCTTAATTTCCAGCAAATCTTCACAGTTATCCACACTGAAGAATGAGAGCCCCGCATCAGCCAGATCATTCCATATCCTGCTTGTCTTACCACATATATGAGAACCCGGTTTTCTCCCCATTATCTGTTCTGTTCCCCTTATAAGCATTTTAATATACGGCAAAGAAAATTCATCAAACTGAGATTTACTTATTACATTCATACAGGTTACAGGGTCCGAAAAACTTATTCCTGACGGACCGAGTTCCTCCTTAAATACTTCAAACCACCTTAATGTATTTCTTGTACAGAATTCCAGAAGTTCATGCAACTTTTCAGGGTTTTTCCTGGTATCTTTAAGAATCTGCTCAATAGGTCTTATTGACACGGCTGTTGATATAGGTCCAGCTGCCCTTGTAGTTATATTCATGTCAGGGAATTTGTCCTTAAGCCTTTTAGCCGTTTCCAAAATTGATGACAGCCCCTTGTCCTTTCTCGGATCAATTTCCTTCAGATTATCCATATCGGCATAGTCTTTAAGTATATGATCTTCTACATAGTCAATCCCATTTTCAGGGAAAAAGAGCTTCGAGCCTGCTGCTGCTCCGAGTGCCCTTAAACTAAGTCCAATTGACATGCTGTCTATCCCAAACCTGCTCCTCATTGTTTCAATGACTTTTATCCTGGTTTCAAAGTCCTTATTATACTCCATAGTGGTATATCCGAAAATGTTCGCCATTGCAAAATCCGGAGCATGTAATATGAACGGAAGATAATCTACTTCCTTACCTTCATTATAAGCCTTAACCCGTTCTAAGCTTGTCATTTCTTCCTTCTGGGCTTTCATAAGCTCTTTCAGTCTAGTATAATCCATAACTTTTCCCCTTTCCCGGTTATTTATCAGCAATCTAAAAAAATATAAGAAACTTAGAATTTTTTACAGCTTTTCTTCTGTCTTTATACAGGGTTTCTAAATATTTTTCAATATACAATTTTTTAAGATTTTAATATAAAACAAAACAGACACTAAAAAATATCACGAATGATATCCTGTGCCTGTATTTATAG
This sequence comes from uncultured Fusobacteriales bacterium, assembly GCA_964469865.1. GTDB lineage: Bacteria > Fusobacteriota > Fusobacteriia > Fusobacteriales > Leptotrichiaceae > JAGOWQ01. Next base: position 5,033 of record CAYYAV010000096.1, read on the forward strand.
CCTGTATTTTTTATATATGACAATTTTCCTGAATTTCATAACCTGCCTCCTAAAATTTTTAAAACTATAAAAACTTTAGAAGGAAAGCATGCAATATATCATCTATTTTAATATACTTCCTTCATTTATACATGATTCTATTAACTACCAAACCCTGATTCACACATCAAAATAGAACCGCCCATTCAGATTATGGGAAGGAGAGCTTGTATTATGTTTTTTGTATAAAGTACAGCCTGTACTTCCAAGTCTACAAAATATAAATTTATATATCCGTAAACTAAAAAGGTACAGTCAGACTATGTATATTAATACTATCAAACTATATATTTCCATACTCTCCTTCTCCTTTTCCTATAATTCAGTCATTAAAGTATACCTCAAAAATTCTATTTTGCAAAATTTTTTAAAACTCATATCCTATTGTAAAGTTCAAATTCTTCTCACCTTATTTTTAAGACTTTTTATTGTAATATTTTTCATAATATTGACAGTTGTTGATTTCAATCCTTATTATACTAGATTATCAATTCTTATTAAAATGTTAAAAATGAAAAAATTATTCCACATTGAAGTTTCAATCCTTATTATACTGGATTATCAATTCTTATAACTGAAAAGGACACCAGTTGCCATAAAAGATCAGCTAAAGTTTCAATCCTTATTATACTGGATTATCAATTCTTATTTTAGAAACGATTATGATAACAGGTTAGTAAATCCAAGGTTTCAATCCTTATTATACTGGATTATCAATTCTTATAGTTATAAAAGGATATGATATAATTTATGCAGTAGACGTTTCAATCCTTATTATACTGGATTATCAATTCTTATCTTAAATGATAAAGTATTTCTGAAAGTATTTTGTTTGAGTTTCAATCCTTATTATACTGGATTATCAATTCTTATTTTGCATCCAATGTGGCAAAACTAGGAATGGTCGCAGTTTCAATCCTTATTATACTGGATTATCAATTCTTATCACATATATCAAAATCTGCTGGAGCGATGGGGGGATAGTTTCAATCCTTATTATACTGGATTATCAATTCTTATCTGTTAAAGGAGATGAGCAGGAACGATGGATAAAAAGGTTTCAATCCTTATTATACTGGATTATCAATTCTTATGAGAGAACAAAACTGAACAAGCTTGAAAAGAATATAGCGTTTCAATCCTTATTATACTGGATTATCAATTCTTATTTAGTAGATATTTATTATAATGTATATGAGTGGTTTTACGTTTCAATCCTTATTATACTGGATTATCAATTCTTATATCAGTATTTTATAGAAGACGAGTATCTTATTTTCTGTTTCAATCCTTATTATACTGGATTATCAATTCTTATTGTCCTTTATAAGCATCTTTGTATGAAATATATTAGATGTTTCAATCCTTATTATACTGGATTATCAATTCTTATAAGTTATAAATTAGAAATTTGTATAAATGAAGTTAAGTTTCAATCCTTATTATACTGGATTATCAATTCTTATTATGACTATATAACTGATAAATTTAGTTTTTTAGTATAAGTTTCAATCCTTATTATACTGGATTATCAATTCTTATCTATGGAAA
>CAYYAV010000097.1:0-6535 GCA_964469865.1 uncultured Fusobacteriales bacterium
TAAAGAGATGAAAGAAAAAACAGGAACAGATACAGAATTGAAGACAGAAAATAATATAAATAGACTTGATTCAAGTGCTAATCCAAGAAATTTAGAAAGAGTTCCAAGAAATCTAGTTTTTGATATGGAAATTAATTTTAAAGTTTTAAATATAGACAAAAAAGAAGAAATAGAAGAAATGATTTTAAAAAGTCTAAAATTAGTTGAAATAGAAGGACTCGGAGGATCAGTTTCAAGGGGAAGCGGGCAAGTTAAATTTGAAAAATTAAAAATAGAAAATTTATTTGATGAGAAAAAGGAAGTAAAAGATTTAAATTTAAATGATATAGAATTAGGAGATTAGAAAAATGAACTATAATACTTGGAAATTAAAAATAAGACCAACAAGTTCATTTATAACACCTATTCAATCGGATACTTTATTTGGCAGTATGATTTGGGCATTAAAAATACAATATGGAGATGAATTTGTTGAAAATATTATAGACAAAACTAAAACTTAGAATCCACCTTTTATATTTTCCAATCCTATAATTAATGGAAACTATCCTATCTTTGGAGAGCTGAGTAAGGAGTTTTTAGATGAAATAGATTATGTTAAATTTAAAGGATTTGATAGAAAAAGAATAGAATTTTATAAAGCCTTGAAAAAGAAAAAATATGTTAGTAAAAATGTATTTGAAGAGCTTTTGAATGGTAAAAAAATAGAAAAAATATATCTGGAAGTTTTAGATGGAATAAGAGATTTTTCTACATTAGAAAAAAGAAAAATTCCTCGTAATCAAAAAATAACAGAAGAATTTTTAGAAGATATACTAAGTGGAAAAAAGGATGAAAATAATAAGTCATATATTATTGAAGGTAGGATAAGAAATCAGATAAACAGACTTGGAAATTCAAAAGAGAATGATGGAGATACGAGATTATTTGAACAGAGAGAAACTATATTTTCTAAAGATACTGAAATAGAAATATTTGTAAAAATAAGAACAGACTTTGAAATAGAAAAGTTTGAAAAAGGAATGAAGTATATTTCTATTAATGGATATGGGAGAAGTGCTAGTACAGGGAAGGGACAGTTTGAAATTATTGGAATGGAGCAGGAAAAAGGATTCGAAGGAAGAAAAAATAAAAATGGTTTTGTAGTACTTTCTAACTATATTCCAAATGAAAATGATCAGGTAGAGATTATAAATTCTAACATTTTTACTAAAAAACCAAAAGCTTATATGACAGAAAATCCTTTTAAAGATTATTTTATCTGCTATAATGAAGGATCATATTTTAAAGGAAATTCAGATACTGTGAAAGGAAGAGTATTAGAAAATCTGAAAAAAGATGACAATAAAAATATACAGTGTCTGATTCCATTTGTTATAGGAGTTGATGATTAATGAATGTGGCAAAAAAATATAATGTAACCCTTTTTCCATTAACAGATATTCATATTGGAAGTGGAAAAGATATAGAAGCATACGAGTACACTATTAAAAATGGATATATGTATAGAATTGATATTTCTGAAATAATGGATAATATGGGAGATTTTGAGCAGGAGAATTTTTATAAAATATTAAAAAAAAATAATATTTTAGCTATAAGGAGTTGGATATATAATAATTTTAAAGAAGAATGGGGTTATACATATAAAGAAAAAGTATCTTCTGAGTTTGAAGATTATTATAAGGAAAAAATAGATGGAGCAGTAGATAAAAATGCAAACAGTCAGTTAAGTATTTTTGAATTTATCGGATATAATAATAAAAAATATATTCCTGGTAGTTCTATAAAAGGAGCTTTGAGAACAGCATTTGTGGTTAGTTATTTTTTAGAAAATGAAATAAAATATGAAATAAAAAGTAAATATAAAATAAAAAATGACAAAAAAGTGTATGAACAAAAGGAAGTTTCTAAAGAAGCTCAAATAATGGAAGCTGAAGTTTTAATGGCAGAAAAAGAAGATAAATTTGGAAATATTACAAATAAAAAAGAAGAAAAGCTAGGTTTAGAACCTAAAAAAGACCCGTTTAGGACAGTAAAAGTTTCTGATACAGAAGGGATAGATTTAGAACAGTTTGAAGTGACTGGACTCAAAATAAAGGAAGGGATTTTAACTTGCGAAGTTTTAAAAGGAAAGTATGATGAATTAAAGAACAACAGTCTTTTATTTAATGAAGGAATAAATTTTAATATTGTATTATCAGAATATATTTTAAAAAATAATTCTAAAATGAAATATAATAAAAATATGGGAATAAAAGAATTATTAGCTTCTTTATATGATAAAATAGAAAATATTTTAGATTTTGAAATATAAAAGGAGAGAGAAAAAGATAGCTATAATATAAAAGAATTTTATGAACAATTAAAAGATGATTTTAGAAAAATAAAATCAGAAAATTCAGAGATAAGTCTGATAAGAATAGGAAAATATACAGGTTTTAATGATAAAACAATAAATTTAGTTACAACAGAACCTAGCGAAAAATCACGAACTGTGTTTGATAAAAATAATTATCCTATGGGATGGGCCTTAATAAAAGTGGAAGAGGTAAAATATTAATGAACAGCTTTTTAATTTCATTGTCTCCTGTTGAAACTGTTACTGTAACAGGAGACAATTATAGTACAAAAATATATGAATCTTTATGCGAAATATTTTCCGAAATAGAAAAAAATTCTTTGCGAGTGTCTTCTTTTTTTGGATATTTTTTTGAAAACAGTTTTATTCTTGGAAAAGAAAATAATTATAAAATAATGATAACAGTAAAAAAATCAGAATATTTTTCTTCTATAATTCAGAAATTATTCAGAAAAGCTTTAAACAAAGAAACTTTTTTTATTGATGGAAATGAATTTATAATAAAAGGAATAATTTCAAATGATAAAATTTGGACAGGATATTATAATTTAGATGAGATTATGGAAAAAAATCAGGACGAACTATGTGATAATTTAAAAATAAAAATTGTTACACCTGTAATAGATAGTAAAGATAAATTTGTATTTGGATTTGACAAAATTTTTTCTGAAATAATAGATTCCTTTGAAAGATATGTAGGAGAAAATTTTGATTATCTGAAAGAAAATATTAGAAATATAATCAGGGTAAAGAGAGAAAAATACTACATTAAAGATATAGAGTTTAATTCTAAAATAAGAAAGTCATATTTAGGAGAATTTGAAATAGAAATTCAGAAGAAGGAGTATATAAATCTAATTCATGCAATGTTTCAATTTTCTAAATATAGTGGAATAGGAAAAATGTCAGAATATGGATTTGGGCAAATTTTAATCAAATAAAAGGAGATTAATGATGCGGTATTCAATTTTAAAATTTAAAAGAAATGAACAGCACACAATGAGAGATTTAGAAAAATTGAGAGGGTTTCTAATTGACAGATATTCAGAAAATTCTTTGTTTCATAATCATTTAGATGGTGGATTTGATTATTCCTACCCTAAGCTACAATATAAATTAATAAAGAATACTTTAGCTTTGATGGCGATAGAAGAAATTGAATACATAAACGAAAAACTCTTTCAAGAGATTGAATATTTGAATATTGATGATAATTTATTCTTTGATTTTGAAAAGGAACTTGAAATATTTGAAACAGATATAGAATATTCCCCAAGTGAAATGTACGAGTATAAATTTGTAACACCTTATCTGCCTTTAAATGAAAAAAATTTTAAAAGATATCTAGCTGGGGAATATAGTTTAGAAAATGCTCTTGTGAATAATATTCTAGAAGTTTTAAAAGGTATTGGAATATGGCTTTCTAAAGGACAAAAAGTGTATGCTAAACAAAATTTAAAAATAATATCAAGGAATTTAAAAAATGTAAATATGGTGGCCTTTGTAGGGGAATTCTCTACAAATATAAAATTTCCAGATTATTTTTCAATAGGAAAAAGAAAAAGTCTGGGATATGGATCTTTTATACGAATAATGTAATTTATTTCATGATAACATATTTAAGGAGGATGATATTTAAATAAATAAATAAAGTATTTAATTTATAATGAAGATTTTGTTACAAGATATGGATTAAGATATTGGTTATAGGACAAATGAAGAAATAAGGAGCTGGTTCTATGGATTTATATATTAATGATTTCGGATCTGGTGTAAGAAAAAATGGAAAAATGTTTGAAATAACTTGTGGAGAAAATAGGAATCTCATTTCTCCATTAAAATTAAAGACGATGATACTAACAAAAGGAGTATCGATAACTACCGATGCTGTAGAGCTTGCAGTGGAAAATAATGTAGATGTGCTTGTAGTTGATAAATTCGGAAAACCTTATGGTAGATTCTGGCATAGTAGATTTGGTTCTACAGCCTATATAAGAAGAAGGCAGATAGAAATATTTGAAAATGAAAAAGGAATAGAATATGCAAAGGAATGGATAATAAATAAGATAAAGAACTGTTCCTCTCATTTGAAGGATCTTCAGGTCAAGAGGGAGAGTAGGAAGGAATACATAGAAGGAGAAAAAATCAAGCTTAATAAATATATCTATAAAATAAAGACTGTTTCAGGAAATATAAAAGAAAAAAGAAATATTCTCATGGGATATGAAGGAAATGCCGGAAAGATATATTATGGAGTCTTGTCAGAGCTTATCCCTAAAGAATTTTCTTTTGAAGGAAGAAGTATGCAGCCTGCCAAAGATGAGTTTAACACTCTTTTAAATTATACCTTTGGTATACTGTACAGTAAAGTTGAAAAAGCTTGTATTATTGCTGGTCTTGATCCATATATAGGAATTCTTCATTCTGACAATTACGGGAAGAAATCTCTTGTATTTGATATTATAGAAAATTATAGACATCTGGCAAGCAGAACAGTATTTGCATTGTTTACACAGAAGAAAATAAACAAGAACTTCTTCATTAAATATTCAAATGGGATAGCACTTAACAAAGAAGGAAAACAGACACTTATCGAAGCCTTTTATCATACTTTAGAGAAAAAAATAAGATATAATGGAAGAAATATATCAAATATAGATAAAATTCAATACGACTGCCATGAAATCGCCAGCAGTCTTCTGGATACAGAAGATGAATCTGGAACTCGGGAAGAAGGGTGATGGTAATGCTGACATGGTTTATATATGATATATCTGATAATAAGGTAAGAAACAATATAGTAAGGATAGCAAGGGAGTATGGCTTGTACAGAGTTCAGAAATCAGTATTTTTTGGAAATATAAATAATAATAAAATGGATGAGATAATTCTCGAAAGTAAAAAAGTGATAAACTTTCAGGCAGATTCGGTATATATATTTCCAATGTGTGAAAAAGATTTTAAAAAAGCTATATTATTAGGACAGTCTTTTGATAAGGAACTGGTTACTGACGAGAAAATGGTGTTATTTTTATAAGTTTTAATAATGGAGAGTAAAAAAATGAAAATAAATGAAATATCAATAACAGTATCTAAAGTGATAGAATATTTATATTGTCCTAGAAATATATTCTATATGGATGTCCTGGGAATTCCTAAAAATGAAAAAAATAATTTTAAAGTAAGAGAAGGTGTGAATCTACATGAAAAGAAACTGGTTCAGAATAAAGCTTATTTGAGGAAAGATTTAATGGTTTTGAAGAAAGAAACGGATATAATGTTAAAATCTGAAAAAGACTTTCTTCATGGGAAATTGGATGAATTATTATTTCTTGAAGATGGTACAGCTGTTCCTTTAGATTATAAATTTTCTGAGTATACAGGTGAAATATACGATACTTATAAGTATCAGTTAGCTATGTATTCCATGATGATAGAGGAAAACTATAATATTCCATCGAAAAAGGGATATATAGTATTTACCAGAAGTAACAATAAATTAAAGGAAATAGAATATAATGAAAAAGATTTTAGTAATATAAGAAAGTATATTCAATCAACTTTTGAGATAATAAAAAAAGGAATATTTCCTATAGAAGTGAGGAAATCCAATAAGTGTTCAGATTGTTGCTATAAGAAATTATGTAATTTTGATTAAAACTATTATATAACAAAATTTTATTTAAAAATACTGTGTTAAAAGTTCAAAAAAAGATAAAAATATGATATACTTTATAGGTAAAATAAGAGATGCCCCTATCCCATATTTTACACTTTATTCTTGAATTTCTCAGGACCTTTGAAAAATATAGCTTTGCTTGTTATAAATTTATGCGGAAAAGCAATAAAAAAAGTTATATTCTATTAATAAAGTACAGTAAATATAATAGATTTAATGTCTTAAAAAAACTTTACAAGCATTAATATAACTAGGTTTCTGTGAAATGACGGATAAGAATTGATAATCCAGTATAATAAGGATTGAAACTAGATGTGAACATCACTTCTCCATTTTCTATTGTTCCAATAAGAATTGATAATCCAGTATAATAAGGATTGAAACCAAAACTTTATTATCCTGACGGAACAATACAGCATGATAAGAATTGATAATCCAGTATAATAAGGATTGAAACTCACAATATACCTATAATATATTGCTACCATTTCCAT
>CAYYAV010000098.1:0-6521 GCA_964469865.1 uncultured Fusobacteriales bacterium
GGCAATTCTATATTGAAAGTATCTTTTAAGTTTAATTTCATATCTGTGAAATTTAATTTGTTGTGGGCCATATATGATAACACTTATATCTATAGGTTTGTTTGTAACAAACTCGTTGCTAATGGCGATTTTATAATTTTAGTTATAGTGCATCAACTATTTTTAATAAGCTTTTTGCAAATTTCTTCTCTCCAGTTGTATGTAGTGCGTAAATTAGATTATTAATCACTCTTTTGATTATATCTAAATTAGTAGCTGGTAGAAAAACTTTGTCATTAAAATCAAAGTTCATTTCTTTAAGCATAGAATCAAATTTTTCCGACCCATAAAAAATGCCTTTATGAAATGGGTCGATATAAAATTCAACTTGATCTATTAACTCATCATTGTAAAAAACAACCTCTTCCCCTTTATCTTGAATAATTGCTAATATAAAGTGTTTTGGCGAATTTATTCCAATTAAATTTATATTTAAACTTTTTGCAACTAACAAATAGATAATACAAAGCATTATTGGGTTACCAATTTTATCCTCTATTACTTTATTAATAAATGAATTATTTACACCAGAATAGTTTTTAAAATTAGATCCAAATTGATATTTGTCAAGAATGATTTTATTCATCTCTTGCATAATTTCATAATTGCTTTTGCCTTTTATTAGAGGTTCTATTTCTTCTTTTAGTTGATCTAAAACTTTTTCTAAATGGCTAATTTTAAAATTTGGGAAACCAAATTGCGCTATATGAATCAACCCTTTTAGCAAATCATGAGCTTCATTTTTACTCCAATTTGTAATTTCATTATTCAGTTTTATTAGCTTAAATTTATCCAACAAAAAGGCAAGTCTTTTTCTTTGAAGTGCGTTTTGACTATTCTCAAACCCTTTTTGCAAATATGGAATTGTATCTTCTCCTAGCTCATTAATTTTTTTATTGACATTCTCAAATATGAACTCGTCTTCGTCATCCAATAACGCGATTAAGGCTTTAATTTCTTCTACATTACTAATATTTTCCATTGCTACTGTTTTTAAATAAGTAATTTTAGTTTTTCACTTCTTTTAGCTACAGCAATAATATAACTGCATTCTGCTATCGCTTTAATTTGGTTAAAATGTAAATATTCAAATGTTTTTTCTACCAATTCTCTTCCTATTCCTTTTCCTCTTAGCCGGTTCGGGACTTCTGAATGGACAAGATGATAGCAGTTGTTTTTTACTATATATTCAATTTTAGCAAAATCATCGCCAACTCTCATTACAAACATGTTTAAATCTGGATAATGTTGAATTTCTGAAGTTTCCATTATTTTTTAATCCTTTCTTTAAATATTTTTTCAAATTTTTCTATTTTGGGTTGAATCACCATTTGACAATAGGGTTCTGATATATTTCTCGCATAGTAGTCCTGGTGAGAATTCTCCGCTTTATAAAACTTTATTAGAGGTTTTACTTCCGTTACTATAGGGTTATTATACACTTTTGCTTTGTTTAGAGCAACAATAATTTCTGTTGCAATCTTTTTTTGTTCATTATCTTTATACAATATAATAGATCTATATTGTGTTCCTGAGTCTGCTCCTTGACTATTTAATGTAGTTGGATCATGAACTGTAAAAAACACTTTTAAAATCTCTTCAACTGAAGTTTTATTAGGGTCAAAAACAATTTGAGTTACTTCCGCGTGTCCAGTTTTACCAGAGCTTGTTTCATAATAAGATGGATTTTTTGTTTGTCCTCCTGCATAACCCGATACAACAGACTTTACACCATCTAATTTTTCGTATATGGCTTCAATACACCAAAAGCAACCGCCTCCAAGAGTAATTGTATCAGAAGTAGCTTTTACAATTTCTTTTTTGGTTTTTGAAGCAGGTTCAAACGACAACGAAACAGAGTTTACGCAATATCTTTTCCCAGTTTCTGTTGGCCCGTCATCAAAAATATGCCCTAAATGTCCGTCGCATTTAGCACAATTTATCTCCACTCTTTTCATGCCTAAAGTAGTATCTTCTTTCGTGGTAATTTTTCCACCTGCTATTTCTTTGTCAAAACTAGGCCAGCCACAATGTGAATCAAACTTCATTTCATCTGTAAACAACTCATTACCACATCCAGCGCATTTATATATTCCTATCTCTTTATTGAGTAATAATTCTCCTGTAAATGGTTTTTCTGTTCCTTTTTCTCTTAAAACATAATATTGTTCAGCAGAAAGTTCTTTTTTCCATTCGGCATCTGTTTTGTTTACAGAACTTATTGCTAAATTTTTTATTTTTTCTGCTTCTGAATTTGAAGTGCTTTGTGCACAAGATTGTAATGTGAAGACTGTAAAAACCATCATTGCAATTTTTATAAAATTGTTTTTATTTTTCATGCTCTCTGTTTTTATATTTATTGTTTTTAAATAAACCTCCAAGCTATTACACTTGGAGGAATACCAACTAATTAACCTAATTATGAAAAAACTACTTTATTGTTTGCAAAAATTCAATTGCTTTTTCTGTATTTAAATGATAATCATTAAAAACAACATTGTCATCTTGATCTATAAATATAAACCAAGGCGTTCCCCCAGTTCTATAATTATACATTATATTAGAAATGTTTCTTGTGGAATCATCTCCATTGTCTTGCCCAAAAGGAATTTTTAAATTATACTTTTTTTGTACTTCAAGCATTTTCTCATAAGTATTACTACTTGCACCTTCAAATACTGTTTGAACTGCTAAAAACTTAACGTTATCATTATCCTTTAAAGCATCAGTCATTACTTGTAGTGATGGCAGTCCAATGCTATGACAACCTGGACACCAGCTTTGAAAACAGTATATGACTTTAAACTTTCCTTTATAATCAGATAATTGAATTGGCTTGGTTTTATTTCCGTTTTCATCTACCCATTGTTCAATTTTCCATTCAGGAGCTTTTAGACCCTCTATCCCATAATTATTTTTTGTTGTATCCATTTTTTTTACTTTTATTTTTATACTATCTTCTTTTTGCCCCTTACAACCGAAAGTTGTAAACATCAAAATCATTAATAGTAAATATTTTATCTTAAGCATTTTCTTTTAATTTATCAGCATACATTTTTCGGAGTTTATTTACCTTTGGAGTAATTACAGCATTACAATATCCTGCTGAATTATTTTGATTATAGTAGTTTTGATGATATGCTTCCGCTGGATAAAAATCACCAAGAGGACTAATTTCAGTTATTATTTTATTATTAAAAATTGGATTAATTATTGCAATGACTTCTTCTGCTACAGTTTTTTGGTATGTATTGTGATAATAAATTACTGATCTGTATTGTGTGCCATAATCTGCACCCTGTTTATTTAAGGTTGTTGGATCATGACTAGTTATAAATACAGCTAATAACTCATCGTAAGTTATAATCTCAGCGTCAAAAGTGACCTGAATAACTTCTGCATGCCCAGTATTTCCATTACAAACCTCTCTATATGTTGGGTCTTTTGTTGTTCCGCCTGTATACCCAGAAATTACCTTTTCAACACCTTTTAATCTTTGGATTATAGCTTCTACACACCAAAAGCATCCTCCTCCTAATGTAGCTTTTTGTATATCTTTCATTCTTTTTGTAAATTTTTATTAAGCATTTACCCTACAACTCCCATGGTAATCTTGATGATAATCTTCTGCTTCATAAAATTTATTTAATGCTTTAATTTGAGTAGTGTATTTTCTAATCCCATTTTCATCGCTTAGCGTTTTTTCTATTGCTTCTTTTTGTTCATTATTCCGGTACAAAATAATGGATCTATATTGTGAAACAGAATCTGCATTTGAACTAGAATTTGTTCCGTATTTAACGATAAATTTTTTTGTTAGGGCTTCTAAAGAAATTATATCTGCATCAAACTCAACGTTTACAACTTCTGCATGTCCAGTTCTTCCACCGCATACATCAGAATAAGTAGGGTCTATTGATTCTCCTCCTGCATAACCAGAAACAGCATCGATAACTCCAGGAATATCTTGTAAAAACTTTTCTACTCCCCAAAAACAACCTCCTCCAAAGGTTATAAATTGTATGTTTTTCATTTTAATTGGTTTTTGATATTATTAATCTATTTTTTTCATCGACACTGAATTAATACAGTATCTTAAACCACTTGGTTGTGGTCCATCTTGAAACACATGCCCTAAATGACTATCGCAGACATTACACATTACTTCGATTCTAATCATTCCAAAAGAACCATCTTTGTGATATTTTATGGCATTTTCCTTAATTGGAAGTGTAAAACTTGGCCAACCTGTTCCACTATCAAATTTTTCACCTGAATCAAATAATTCATTATCACAACAAACACAACCATATTTACCTGGTTCATACCTTGAACAATGCTCGCCAGAAAATCTAGCTTCTGTTCCTTTTTTTCTTGTGATGTAAAATTCTTCTTCCGTTAATTGTTGTCTCCATTCTTCATCTTTTTTTTCAACTCTTCTATCTGGTGCTGGATTTCCATTGTTTGCAAAGTTTAGTACATCGTTCCATTTTAATATTTTATCTTTCATAATGTTTAGGTTTTAATTATTAAACAAAGTTATATACACATTCCTTTTTACTTATATTTTAAAATACCTTTTTATTTGTTTATTTTTCCTTGATTATTGATTTTTTACCAATCGGTTAAAATGAGAAATATTTTATATTTGTAAAATTATTTTCTTTTAAAACAAAAGCATTAAAGGAAAAACTTACTTTTCTATTGCAAATTTACTCAACAAAAAAAAGGAAGTTCTTTTTTGAACTTCCTAAATATTTATAAATATTTCCTTTAAATTAATTATCCCGAATAAATGTAGGTGATTTGTTGGTGTGCTTTTTTATAAAATTACTAAAAGCTTGAACATCACTAAAAGAAAGTTCTTCCGCAATTTCTTGTATTGGAATTTTCGAATATTTTAAAAGTCTTTTTGCTTCAAGTAATCTTCTATTATTGATAATTTCAATAGGAGATTTATCTATATGCATTTTAAAAAAATTAGACAATGTTTTTGGTGATTTAAAAAGCATGTCAGCATAAGCAGCAACTGTTGTCTTGGTTTTAAAATGTTTTTCTACAAGAAAATTATATTCTCGAATTATTCCTATTGCCTTAGAATCTTCATTAATATCTAAGTTTTGCTGCCTGTATTTTCTAACACTTAAAATTAAAAATCTTTTTAACAACGATTTAAGCATTTCTAAAGAATAATCGTCTTTCTGTTCAATTTCCATTTCAAGAACTTTCCAAATTAATTCGAATTGTTTCTTTTCCTCATGATCGATTCGAATTTTTGGAATTGTTGATGCCCCAAAAAACAAGAGTCCTTTACAACCTACATCACTATCATGATTTTCAACACAATAAAAAGGTTGATTAAACTGGATTACTCTTAATTTTTCAAATTCAATTTTCTGTATCGTATGAAAGCTGGTTAAAAAAAGAAAACAATCTTTTTTAACGGCTATTGGCTGGCTATCTATTATAAATTCTGCTTTAGTCCCAATATTCCATATAACAGACAATCCTGTTTTTAAGTCTTTATTAAACATGTACATTCTTTCAGGAACTATCTCTGATACAAATAGATATTCTTCTAACGTGCCTTTAAAAACCATATAGTTATTTGCTTAATTTTATTTTTTATCCATAAATGGATATTTATAATTTGTAGGCGGAACTAAATTTTCTTTTATAGTTCTAGCTGATGTCCAGCGAAGCAAATTAATTTTAGATCCAGCTTTATCATTAGTACCACTTCCTCTTGCACCTCCAAAAGGCTGCTGACCTACAACCGCTCCAGTACTTTTGTCATTAATATAAAAATTACCTGCTGATTGATTTAGCCTGTTGCTTGCAACTTCAATTACTTCTCTATCTTGGGCGAAAAAAGCACCTGTTAAAGCGTAAATTGATGTTGAATCTACTAAATCTAGAATTGCTTCAAATTCACTATCTTCATATACATATAAGGTTAAAATTGGTCCAAACAATTCCTCACACATCGTAACATACTTTGGATCATTAGTTTTAATTATTGTTGGCTGTATAAAGTAGCCGATTTCTTTACTGTTTATACTTTGGGTTATTACTTCTGTATTTGAATCCGCTTTGGCAGCTTTAATATATGAATTTAATTTATCAAAACTTTTTTCATCAATAACTGCATTCATAAAATTTGTATAATCTTCTGGGCTGCCAATTTTTATTGCATTTACTTGTTCTACTAATTTTTCTTTTACTGCCGGCCAAATACTGTTTGGAACATAGGCTCGTGAAGAAGCAGAACATTTTTGCCCTTGATATTCAAAAGAACCTCTTATTATTGCTGTTACAAAAGCATCGATATCTGCACTTGAATGTGCCATAATAAAATCTTTTCCACCTGTTTCCCCAACGATTCTAGGGTAAGATTTATATTTTTGAATATTATTCCCAATTTTTTGCCAAATATTTTGAAAAACTGCAGTGCTACCTGTGAAATGAATCCCTGAAAAATC
>CAYYAV010000099.1:0-6474 GCA_964469865.1 uncultured Fusobacteriales bacterium
TGCTCTTCCGATCTGATTACAAAAGGAATAATCAATAACATCCTTAATGTGGCAAGTTTATTGGGCAGATTCATTTTTAACACCTTCCTCTTTATTTTCTCTTGGTATTAATGCCTTCATGCTCAAATTAAATTTATTTTCATCTTCCAATGTTATAACCTTTACTTTTACCATTTGACCTTCCTTCAATACATCTTCCACTTTAGCTACTCTCTGGTTACTAATTTCAGAAATATGTAGCAGACCTTCCTTTCCAGGCAATACTTCTACAAAAGCTCCAAATTTCATCAGCTTAGTTATCTTCCCATCATAAACTGCATTTAATTCTACTGACTGAGTCTGCAGTTTTACAAGTTCTATAGCCCTCTTCATCATTTCCGGATCTTTTCCAAATATCGCAACACTTCCGTCATCTTCTATGTCAATTGAAACTCCTGTTTCCTCGATTATAGACCTTATCATCTTTCCACCCGGTCCTATTAATCCAGCTATTTTAGAAGGATCGATTTTCAGAAGTTCTATTTTTGGAGCATTTTCTGCGACTTCAGCTCTCGGTTCGCTTATAACAGCCTCCATTTTATCCATTATGGATAATCTTCCTTCAAGAGCCTGTTTTAATGCTATATCCATGATTTCTCTTGTTATACCTTCTATTTTAATATCCATCTGGATAGCAGTTATTCCTTTTCTTGTTCCTGCAACTTTAAAATCCATATCTCCCAGATGGTCTTCCAATCCCTGTATATCTGTTAATACTGTAAAAGTATCCCCTTCTTTTACAAGTCCCATAGCAATTCCAGCAACAGTAGATTTTATGGGAACTCCGGCAGCCATTAATGCCAAAGATCCCCCGCATATACTTGCTTGAGAAGACGAGCCGTTTGATTCAGTAATTTCAGAAACAAGTCTTACTGTATAAGGGAAATCTTCTTCTTTAGGCATCACATATTTCAATGCCCTTTCAGCTAAGTTACCGTGACCTAGCTCCCTTCTTCCAGGTGCTCTCATAAATCCTGCTTCTCCAACTGAATACGGAGGGAAATTATAATGTAGGAAGAATTTTTTTCTAGTTTCATCTTCCATTCCATCCACTATCTGTTCATCTGTTTTACTTCCAAGAGTAGCTACTACCAGTGCCTGTGTTTCCCCTCTTGTGAACAGAGCTGAACCATGCGGTATTGGAAGCAGATCTATTTCTACATCAACCGGTCTTATTTCTGTAGTCGTTCTTCCATCAGCTCTATATTTTTTATATAAAATTGCATCCCTTACAATTTTTTTCTCTAAATCATGATAATAGTTCTTAAATATCTTTTCTAAATCTTCGGTGATTTCTCTTCCTTCCTCTTCAAACTTTGAAATAAACTTTTCAAAAAGCTCTATCTCAAGATTATCTATAGCTTCATATTTTTCAAGTTTTCCAGGAGTCATTACAGCATTTTCCAATTCCGATTCATGGATATCAAGAAATTCCTTAACTTCCATATTTACTTCTTTTTTTTCAAATTCATATTTAGCTACTTCAAACTGCGACAGGAATTTCTCCTGTTCAGCACATATTTCCTTTATTTTTTCATGTCCAAACATAATCGCCTCAAGCATTACGTCTTCTACCACTTCTTTCGCCCCTGCCTCAACCATAGTAACAGCATCCCCTGTTCCTGCAACAGAAAGATGTATTTCTGATATTTCAAGCTGCTCAGGAGTAGGATTTAACACGTATTTTCCATCTATATATCCCACTGTTACTCCTGCAACTGTTCTCCCGAAAGGAATATCTGATAATCCCAGTGCCATGGAAACACCTAATGTAGCCAGATTTTCAGGCTGATTTATCTCATCATATGAAATAACAGTTATGACTATATGTACCGCATTTAAAAATCCTTCTGGAAACAGAGGCCTTATTGGTCTGTCCACTAGCCTTGAAATCAGGACTTCTTCAGTGGAAGGTTTTGATTCTCTTTTTATGAATCCACCTGGAAATTTCCCTGAAGCATAAAATTTTTCGATATAGTCAACCGTCAGCGGAAAGAAATCCTGTCCTTCCTTTACATCTTTACTTCTTGTAGCGGTCACTAATAACACCGTACCACCACATTGAACTATTACAGATCCTCCTGCCTGTCTTGCAATTTTCCCTGTACTTATCTTTACTTTCTGGTCTCCTAAGTTAAAACCATAAATTCTTTCTTCAAACATTTATTTCCTCCTAAAATTATTTCTAAAATCAAGAAGGGAGCAAATAATAGTAAAAACTTTTATGTTTTTAGTTTTATAACAATAAAAATCTTTACAATTACTTACTCAAATACCTTCTTAAATTTTTTAAATTATATCATTTTTATTGATTTTTTACAATATTTTTACAATATATTATTAAAGTTATCCAATGATTATTCATATTTTTAAATATATTCTCATTTTTTCTTGAAATAATTTACAATCAATTGTATAATAAAACAATAAAAATAAGCATTCAAGGAGTCTTAAACTAAATGGAAATTTTAAAAAACAAAATAAAAAATGAAAACAGCCTTGGGGACATACACTGTCCTTCTATTCTTCCTTCTGTCGAATTGCAGCCTTTAAAAGAAATCGAAAGAAGTATACAGAAAAAATACCGTTCTGAACTGTGGTCTCCTTTTATACAGGCATTAAAGGAATTTGATATGGTAAAGGATGGGGACCGTATTGCTATTGCTATTTCAGGAGGAAAAGACAGCCTCCTCTTATCAAAACTCTTTCAGGAATTAAAAAGAGCCAGCAGAACTAGCTTTGAACTGGTGTTTATTTCCATGAACCCCGGTTTTAATGAAGTAAATCTTAATAATCTTAGAAAAAATCTTGATTATCTGAAGATTCCCTGTGAAATCTATAATGATAATATTTTTGAAATCGCAGAACGGATTGCCAAAGATTATCCATGCTACATGTGTGCTAAAATGCGGCGTGGAAGCCTGTATACAAAAGCATCTTCTCTAGGATGTAATAAGCTTGCTCTAGGTCACCATTTTGATGATGTTATAGAAACCACACTTATGAGTATGTTTTATATGGGAAAGTTTGAGACAATGCTTCCAAGGCTAAAATCTGATAATTTTGATATAGAACTGATAAGACCTTTATTCTATGTAGAAGAAAAAGATATTATAAAATGGGTCAAAAATAATGGAATTTCTCCTATGAACTGTGGATGCACAGTTGCTGCCGGGAAAACTTCAAGCAAAAGAAGAGAAACCAAGGAACTTATTACCCAGCTTGTAAAGAACAATCCCGATATCAAGAAACGTATCATACAGTCTACACAGAATGTAAATCTGGAAAAAATATTAGGATGGAAGACTTCAGGTGGAAGGTTCTCCTATCTAAATAACTTAGAAAAATAAAAATCATGTAGCTAAATATGTTTTTAAAAAAGCTGTCCCAAAAGTCTCTGATATTTAAAAATGTACCTCCAAACTTTTCAATTCTCATTGTCCAGTTTTTTGGTACATGTTCTTTTTGAGACAGCCTGTAATTATTTATTTTTTTCTTTATCAAAAATTGAAAAGCACTGTATTACAGCTCTCTGCTTCTTCCTGATATTTTCCAAAGAGACTTTTATTTTCCAGATAACTTCATATTAAATGTAAAATCCCTTATACTATTATCTTCTTCAAGATAAATATCTACATTATATTCGTTCCAAAAAAGAGAATCAGAATTACTTGAAAAAGAAATCCCATAATGCCTGTCATTATAATCTTTTGCAGTATCTTCAGGTTCTTTCCATATATGTTTTTCAAAATTTTTTTTCATCTCTTCCTGCTCCAGAGGCTTTAGTAAATCAGTACTGTCCAGTTTACATGAGATACCTTTTTCCTTCATTTTTTTTATACTGTCCCCATCCATCATTATCTGAATTATCTTGCTGTCTTCTAAATTTATTTCCTTATCTTCACTTCCATAGGGTAAAAAGCTTCCTATAATAATATTGTCTTTTACCAGCAGATATTTTGAATAACGAAGTGCATCATTATATATATTAAATCCTTTTTCTGCTTTAAAAGAGGCACCTCCTGAATAAATGTCATAATTACCTGAACTTAAGATCTCTTCACGGGTTCCGCTTTCTCTGTTTTCATTCTTCACATAAACTTGAAATCCATCCCCCATTAAATCCGAAACAGTAGTTTTCCCCAGCTGTATTTCAGACTGGTTAACTATCAGTACAGGAGCTTTTACAGGAAAACCGATAATTATGTAGGTCATAAAAATATTAAGCATAATTGTTGCTACTGCCAAAAAATTTAAAATTGCTCTACCTGTTCTTTTTCTCGCATTAAAAAGTGCCATAATAGGAGCTAAAAGCATTTCTTTTCTAAAATATACATTGCCACCCTTCATAATTTGTGTGGTAATATAAAAGGCAATGGCTATATAGGATATATAAAGCAGCCATTCCCCAATATCCATTTTATCAGTACGCATACTCCCTTCATTAATGATTTCATCTATAAAAGGGATACCATTCTTATTTTTATTATTTTTACAATAATAGTATGATACAAATATGATTCCACAATTTAAAATCCAGAGTACTGCTACACTCGTAAGCAGTATTATCTGTCCTGCTGACATTTTTCCTCTCCTTTAATCTTCAGATTTTTTGATAATATTATATCCTCATATTTATTTCTACCAGGACATTTCCAAAGTATTATTATATATGACCATATTATCATCAGATCATTCCTTAGTTAATTTAAAAGTTTATCCAGCAATAAGAATGGAAGATAGAAGTAAAGATTCAATGTTAAAATCAATAATGTCGCATTTAATATTACAATTTATCTTTAAATATTTTAAATCTCCTCTAAAATCTTAAATAATTTTATACCTTTTCTCATTTCTAATACCTTGTTGTACAGACACTGCATACTACTCTACAGTCTCTATAACCGCACTTATTCAATGCTCCTCTTTTTGTTTCGCTCATATAGCCAGCATAATACCATCCATAAGATTTTGTGCTGGGCGACCATGCTACAGAGGCACATGTATTCCGGAAGTAGACTGCGATACGACAGTTCCCTTTACAATGATTTAAGGCTGTTCTTTCTGCAGCATATCTGGAGCTGTAGTCATAAGAATATCCTGTAGCTCCTGTCTGCTGGTTTATAGCTATAGCACCATAATAGGCTGCATTTAAAAAGAAAGACATCAAAACAAACAATATCAATATTAGAAGTTTTTTCATAATTATTCCATCTCCTTTTTTAAATTTTTTTATATTATATCATATTTTTTTATTTTATTCTGTTTAATTTTCTTTTAACTACAAATACCATTCAGACATTCTACTATTCTTTTTTCCCTTCTTAATATATTTCCATTCTTATCTACCTTAACTAAAGTCTTATATTTAGTATCCCATGCTATATAAAAAATAAAATTATTATCTACATCATCTTTTTCTAGAGTTGTTTTAACATGAATCTTTAATATCCCATTTTTATATTTTTTAATTTTCATTGCGGGAAATTCATCCGATTGGTAATACCAAATGCCATTTTCCTGATATATAATTGAAAATGCTGATTCCCATTCTCCTTCCAGTTTATCCAAATTATATTTTCTGTCTGTTGTCAGCTTTTCTGAAAATACAGTAGCACTCATTAGCATCATTAACAAAAATATTAACTTTTTCATTCAATTACCTGCCTTTCCTAATTTTTATCCTTTCTGTATTCCAAGAATATTTTCAGCTATTTTCCTATTTTTCAACTCTTTTATTTAATTTTTTATTTTCTTTTTCAAATATTTTTAAATCTCCATAATACTCATTTGAAACCTTTATTATGTCCATTAATTTTAGTAATTATAATTCTATACCCTATAATTTCATCAGGTCTTTAACCTTCTCTCATTTTCACTTTAAACTTAAGACATCATTATGAATTGTTGCTGTAAAATTCCTCTTTCTAATCCAATCCTATTATAATAATACCTTATAACTATTATAAAATCAAGGTTTAATTAAAATTTTCGTTACTGTTTTTTCCTATTTTCTGTATTGCCAAGTTTTTTCAATAAAACATACAGAAATAAATAGACACAGATTAAGACCTAAAAATATTTAAAATAGAATAAAAAAAGTGCAATCCAGCATAAATACTGATTTGCACACTATATCAATTTCTTAACCAACTTTATGGTGCCCAGACGCGGAATCGAACCACGGACACAGGGATTTTCAGTCCCTTGCTCTACCGACTGAGCTATCTGGGCATAATAATGGCGGGTGAACTGGGATTCGAACCCAGACATCTTTCGATTTCGCCGGTTTTCAAGACCGGTCCCTTAGCCGTTCGGACATCCACCCACATCTGTTATATACATTTTCAAAAAAAAAACCATATCCACTATGGTAAAGTATGGTACGGCTTAGGGGAATCGAACCCCTGTTGCCGGGATGAAAACCCGGAGTCC
>CAYYAV010000100.1:0-6441 GCA_964469865.1 uncultured Fusobacteriales bacterium
AATTTTCATTTTCTTGATTTTACCTTATTTCTATGCTGTTGTCAATAGATGTTTTCACATATTTTTTTGAATGTGTTCAGATGACAAACATTGCTGTCCTGAATATAATATAAAATGTTCAAATTATGTATATTAATATCCTGTTTTTTAATTTATTTTATAAATCATTAATTATAAATTTACTTTTCTGACAAATAAAAAAGTTATCCTGGTTTTTCAAGATAACTTTTAAATACAATTTTTAAGCTCACTTTTATTTCAATTAATTGTGTTCCAGTTAAAACAAGGCCTATTTTCTTTATCCACTATATCCTGTTCTCAGTCATTTATTACAAATATAAAAATTAATAAACTTATAATGTTAATGAACAGCTATATTTCCCTCAGATACTTTTCAATTCCATTTATAATTCCTTTAACCATTTTATCCTGATAATCCTGTGAAGCCATCTTCCTGTCTTCTTCAGGATTGGACATGAATCCTAATTCAATAAGGGTATTTACAGATGTTGACCAGTTTGTCCCTGTAAGGTCATCTCTGTATGAAACTCCCCTGTTTTTTGCTCCGGTAGCTTTTACATACTCTGCCAGGATATCCCTTGACAGCTTATCACTTGCTTTCTGAACTTTTTTAGTATGAGGATTCCTAGGAGAAGAAGTCAGCACTGAAACCCCGTTTACACTTCTGTTTTCCGATCCGTCAGCATGAATTCTCAGATATACAGTGCACCCTGCTTTATTTGTCATGAGTGCCCTTTCTTTGTTGCTTATATTTACGTTATGAGTTTCTCTTACCATGAAAGTCCTATATCCTTTTTCTCTTAACTTGTCTCTCAACTTCAGTCCTACTTCCAATGTAAGTTCGTACTCGTACTTCTTTGTTGCAACACCCCTTGTCCCTGAAGAAACTTTTGCTTTTCTGACTGAAGACCCAGGTGCCTGTTCTTCCAGCTGGCTGTTCCCTTTAGCCTGATGTCCGGGATCTATGCACACCAGAACATTTTTTTCACTATAACCTGCTGCTTCTATCCTACCGGCTGAAAATACCGTTATTAGAAAAATTAAAAGAAGCTCTGACATAGCCTTAATCATTTTTATTTTCATATTCTTTCTATATAATAATCTATTATTATATTTCCTCCTTATTATATTTTATATTATAAAAGGGCTGTTTCAAAATAAAAGCCTTTATCTATCTGAAACAACCCTTATTTTATATGTATTCTTAATATCTTCTCCCATAGTCCGTACTATAGGACAATAACTACTACAGGATCCTCAGGTATAGTATAGTCTCTTACCATCGTTGTGCTTCCTGCATTTACCCAGTCAACAATAAATGTAATCTGGTCATCAAAATGTCTTACACATTTATGTGAATCCTTAAATGTCCCTATTTTACCCTCAGTTGCTTTCCGTCCATATCCGCCACCTTTTAGAGAGGTAGGAATTCCGTGCATATACCCGCCACCACTAAACCTTATAGCTCCTTTTGCTGTTCCTGAAATTTCAACTTTTTCTTTATCTTCCTCCACAACTTTTTTCCCAAAAGCCATGAAAGGTCTTGTAGCTGCAACCAGGAACATTCCTTTAGGAGTTTCATAGGAAGACCAGCCGTTATCTTTTCCTGTAGTAACAAATGAATAGGTAATAACCTTATATTTATTTGCTTTACCCCTTTCAAAAATTCCTTCTGTCTGACTTTCTGTATCTATGACTATAAACTTGTTTACCCTATCTTTTATTTCCCATTTTGTATATGTTTTTGGATTATTTTTTATAAAATAGGGTCTCGGATAATATGGTGTCTCAATTTCTATCATGTCATCCTTTTCACTTATTATCCTGAAGATAGTCTGATCCGGGATATTTATCCTATATCCTGTCTTATCAGCATTGGAATACCCTATTATACTTTGATTATTCCTGTTACCATATTTATCCTTACTGCTATATATGTCATCAGTCATAGGTCTATATTCTTTTATTGTATATAACTCATATTTCTTGTTCTTTGAATCTTCAAGAAACCTGTCAAATCTCCTCATTTTGGACTGCATTTCATCCCAGTAAAATCCCCTCCTTATGACAGATCCATTTTCTATATGGATAAATCCTCTTTTAGGTTTTTCCTCTGTAAGTTCAGCCAAATACCATCTATCAATCCGGGAACCATCATCAGTTACTATTTCCAGCAGTGCTTTTGGTTTGTCTTTGAATTTAGTAGAAAATACTACTGCAGAATTATTTTCTGGAGCCTCCTTAAACAGCCTAGATTTCTTTACAAATAGAAAATTATCTAAATTCTTAGGGGAATATTTATCAAATTTTAAGTCAAAGTAGACCTTCCCTTCTGTATTATTATCTAGAATCGTTATATATCTGACTTCCCCATCTTTTAGATTTTTGGAATAGTCATTATAATATTCCTTTATTTTTTCTATCTGATTTTTCCCATAATCCATATTAAGAAGATGCACTTCTCTTTCAAATGGAATCTGATAGGACAGCCTATAGACACCATTCTGAAATGTATATATTGAAACAACTGTTTTTAATATGCCGTCATTATTTCGAATATTTACCATTATTTTTTCATCTGTTCCATCTTTATTGAAGTCATAATTTATTATTCTGGTATCATAATTTTCAATCACTGTATTCTCATTGAATTCTACTGGAACATCCAACCTTTTATTTTCTGACCCATAAGAAAAAGAAAATACATTTATTATGACAAACATAAGCAAGCAATAGATTTTTTTTACTTTTCTCATCATTTTCTCCATTTTTATATTATTTTATCCTTAGAGAAATTTTATCAGAATTCTTAGAAAAATACAACTGTTTTTAGGTTAAATTTTATTAATTTTTTTCTTTAAATTTAATAAAGCATAAAATCCTCTTATTAAAGAAGTTCAATTTTAAAAATATCTATCTATGTTAATATTCTGTAAGATTTCCTTTTGATACAGTTCCCTTTATCTTGTAATTATCATCAAAGTATGTCAGATCAGCCATATATCCTTCTCTTATATAACCATATCTGTCATTCACTTCTATAGCTTTTGCAGGATATGATGTAGCCATTCTGAGCGCTTCCTCAAGCTCTATATATACATGTTCAACAAGATTTTTTATCCCTTCTATCATTACAAGTGCAGCTCCTCCCAATGTCCCTGTAGGGGATATGCATTTTCCATCCCTGTAATATACAATATTTCCTTCAAAAATAAATTCTTCCATGTCTGTAGTTCCCGCCGGGCTTACAGCATCTGTTACTAGATATAGTTTTTCTTTCAGTATCTTCTTTGCTATCTCCACTGCCGGGTATTCTGAGTGATATCCGTCCACTATTATTCCACAATCCATTTTACCACTATTGAAAAGGTAGCCGATTACCCCGGGTTTCCTTGATTCCAGTTGACTCATGGCATTATATAGGTGTGTAGCTCCGCTGTAATACTGCTCCTTTTGAACACACTCTTCATATGTCGCGTTTGTATGTCCCATATTTATCTTTATACCTGCATTGCTCAGTACTTCAAGATGTCTTACTTCTGCCTTTTCTGGAGCTATAGTTATTATTTTTGTTACATTTTTCCCGGCATCAGCTATTTCTTCTATTATTTCATCAGAAAGTATTCTTATATACTCAGGTCTGTGTATTCCTTTTTTTTCAAGACTTATATACGGTCCTTCTATATGAAGTCCGAGAACTCCTATTTCTTCTTTATCTTTCATATCCTTTATTAATTCCAGTGCTTTTCTTATTCTCTCATCTGGAGAAGTTATTAAGGTAGGGAGAAAAGAGGTACATCCGAATCTTTTGTTTGTTTCATTCATTATTTCCAGAGTTCTCCTTGAAATATCATCATTAAACAGTACTCCTCCACATCCGTTCAATTGTAAATCTATAAATCCTGGAGAAAGTATCATACCTTTCAGATCGATTATTTCATTATTTTCCCTTTCTTTTTCACTAAGTTCATTTTCTCTACATATTTTTTTTATAGTTTTTCCTTCTAAAATGACACTGTTCTCTTCTATAAATTTATCTCCGTCAAATATCTTTCCATTTATTAATATCATACTCTTACCTTCTTATTATTTTTTAATCTTATTATTTCCTTCCTGTACTCTGATAAATCTAACTTTCTAGCTTCTATTTCTTTAAAATATCTATATGTCTTTACTTTTATATCTGAAGCAGAAGCTTCATCTATTACCATGAGAGTTCTCCTGTGAAGCTGTAGTGCCGATATTGTCCATAGATGATTTATTCCGCCTTCTATACCATGATATACTGCCCTTGCCTTCTTATATCCATCTGCTAATATCATTATCTCTTCTGAATCCATAAGAGTCCCTACTCCCACTGTCAATGCAAGTTTTGGAACCTTTTCCACGTCATTATCAAAAAATCTGGAATTTGCCAGTATCGTATCATAAGTAAGTTCCTTATCCCTGGTTCTTGATGAAAGCGAGGATCCGGGTTCATTAAAGGCTATATGACCATCCTCTCCTACTCCTCCCATGAAAAGTCTTATTCCTCCCGCACTCTTAATCTTATCTTCATATCTATGGCATTCTTCTTCAAGATCTGTTGCAAGTCCGTCTAATATGTTTATATTTTCTTCCTTTATATCTATATGATTAAAAAAATTCTCATACATAAAGTAATGATAGCTCTGTTCATGTCCAGGAGACAGTCCCACATATTCATCCATATTGAATGTTATTACATTTTCAAAGGAAATTATTCCTTCGTTATATAAATTTATAAGTTCCCTATATGTCCCCAACGGTGTAGAGCCTGTTGGAAGTCCTAAAACAAAAGGATTTTCTGGAGTAGGATTAAACTTCAGTATTCTTTTCGCTATCTTATATGCACTCCATTTCCCTATTTCTTCTTTATCTTTTAATATTATGACTCTCATAATACCTCCTTCCTGATTTCAATCTTTTTAACTGTACATATATTTTACCTCATTTTTACATAAAAATAAATAATTAAAATGGAATTATCCTAAAATTATATTTTTTCTTCTTAACATGCTATGTTAAACTTCATTTCTAATTTTAAAACAATTCCATTATTAAATTTTTCTGATAAGTGAAGCATATTTTAATCTGTACTTTTTATTGTCTTTTCAAGTTCTGATATAAATTTAGAGTATGGACAGTAACCTTCCTTATCTATTTTACAGTTTTTCATTTCCAGTACTGTATGTTCTGGAGGATTATTTTTATTCAGTCTTTCACCGTTCCTTATCTGGTCTACAGTCTGATATACGTATTCTACTTTTACCTTTTTTTCTCCTGTATTCCTGTCTTTCCAGATTTCAAAGAAAATTTTTCCCCCGATAGGAGTCTTTTCAATCTGATTTTCCAGCTTATATTCTTTAAAGCCCAATGCCGAAAGGACTGAAACTACATTCGAATCATGCCCTACCAGGACAGTTACTTTATGTCCTGTCTCTGTTATATCTTTAAATATGTATTGAAGTAAAGGTTTTGATATATGCGGTGCAACTGTCCTGCTTCCGAAAAGAAGTTCTCCATAGCTGTCCTTTATTTTATTTATTTCCTTCCATTTTTCCATAGAATCTATATTATTTCCGGCAATTCTGTCTAATGGATATCCTTCATAATATTGTAACAGTAATGCATCTACTGCCTGAGTTCCTAACCTTATCGGTCCTTCCACTCCGGGTTCCTTCCCATTTTCAACCTTTAATTTTCCTTCTTCATTAAAGAATATACATTTTCCTTCTTTAAGGCATTCTTCTGATCTACCATAGTCTATAATATTACTTAACAGGGTATATGAATTTTTTAACTTCTGGTTTTCTTTCTTAAGATCCATGCTTTTTAATGCAGCTTCATGAAAAATTTTATCTTCACTTCTTATTACAGGATTAAATACAGGATCCATTTTACCAATTTCCATTTTATGCTGAGATTTTATATTACATCCCGGAAAAATACCTGTTACAAGAGCCTGTCCTGTTGTTATGGTTCTCTGTAGGCTATTTGTATAAATTATGGCTTCATCTTCTGATATACATTTATCTGGAGAAATTATCTTATTTTCAAGCAGCCAGTCATTTATATATTGACCAAAATAAGTTTCCAGCACAGCACCTTTCTTTGTAAGGTAACTTGCTTTTACATCCCATTCTTCCCAAGGATAAGGAGTAATTTTCGACAATCTGCTTCCTGGAGCAGTCAATGGGGATCTTAGACCATGCCTACTTAGAATTACAACTTTTTCAAGCTCCAGTTCCTGTTTAGAAAATATTACAGCACTTAGAATAATAAATATTAAAAAATATTTCAGTATTCTTTTTTTCATTATATACCTCCTTATAAGCTTTTATCATTTTAATATCTGTCATTACTCATACACATCTTTATTTTTTCTATTACTACCTTTTT
>CAYYAV010000101.1:0-6406 GCA_964469865.1 uncultured Fusobacteriales bacterium
AGAAGACTTAATTGCAAGAAATGGATATTATGAAACAAAAGTTGAAGATATAACTAGGAAAATGGGGATTTCAAAAGGAAATTTCTACACTTACTTTAAGTCGAAGGAAGAAGTCTTTCATGAAAGTATTGAAATAAAAAAAAGGGAAAATAAGGAAATGCTCGACAGTATAGATATATCAAAAGAACCTGCTGAAATACTGAAAGAATATTTTTTTTCCAAAATGGAAAAGTTCTTAAATCATTCTCAGAAAATAAGCCTACATATTCTAGATGAAATGATGAAGAATGAAGAGATCTATAAACTGAAGAAGGAAATGGAAGAAATGGAAATAGATTTTCTGAAGCAGAATGTTCTGAATAAGTATAAATGTGAAGATGTTGATTTTAAGGGCAAATTCATATATAGATGTTTTGAAGCTTTCTTGCTGAGCGAGGGGTTAAATAAAAGAATGGAAGGTAAGGAATCCTGCCTTAAAATAGAAAAGGATGACATAGAAAAGATTATAAAATTTATAGATAAAGGAATAAGGTAAATAGGAGGAAAGATGAAAAGAATGAAGATAGGGACTGCAACAGCTTTATTACTGTTTTCGATACCTGTATTTTCACAGAAGATAACAATACAGGAAGCGACAGAGATGGCATTAAAGAATAATAAAAGTATAAAAGTTCAGATGCTTGAAGTGGAAAAGAGTAAGATTGATGTAGATGCAGCGTGGAAGAAAGCTTATTTTTCGGTAGATTATACAGCTTCAGCTGGAAGATATTTTAAAAATATTTCCGGGTCAGATCAGGCATATTCCCACAGTGTTACCCTTTCACAACCTCTTTATACAGGAGGTGCAATAAAAGCAGGAATAAGAATAGGAAAGGAAAGTCTGGATCTGGCTGAACTTACATTGGATAAGACTAAAAAAGATATAATATTAAATACTGTTGAGGCATATATTAATGTCTATGATGCAGAAAATACTTTAAACGTATACAAGCTTTCTAAAGAGGAACTTGACCAGAATCTTAAAGAACAGAAGGCAAAATATGATTTAAGAATGGTTACAAGACCTGAGTATCTTGAAGCAGAAAGAAGTGTAAAAGCAATAGAGGCAAATATAATATCCCAGGAAGCTACGGTAGAAGTGAATAAGGAAACTCTCGGAAATTTAATAGGATTACAGGGGAAAGATATAGAGATAGTTTATTTTGGGGTAAATGAAAAATTCACTTCACTAGTCAGTCTAAAAGATGACCTTGAAAAATTAAAAATATCCAATACTGAATATCAGATGAAGTTAAAAAGTAGAGAAATAGCTAAAGAAAATATTAAAGTAGAAAAGGCGGATTTAAGACCTACAGTATCAGGAACTGTATCATACGGGACATTGTCAAGCCAGGATAAATTTTCTGACCTGTCTAAAGGGAAAAATTATAACGGAACAGTGGGCCTAAGCTTTAACTGGAATCTTTTTGACTGGGGAGCAAAAAAACTGGATGTAAAAAAAGCTGAAAAAAGTTATGAAATAACAGGGCTTGAAGCAGAACAGACATTGGATGATCTGAAGGTAAGTTTAAAAAATGTATATTATAAGATACAGGCTCTGGAAAAAAGCCTGGAAGCATTGAAGATAGCAGTAGATGCTGCTGAGGAAACGTATAAATTAGAAGTTGAAAGATATAATTATAGGCTTATAACTTTAAATGATCTACTAACTGCAGAAAAGAATTTAAGGGAAGCAAGGACAAACTATCTAAGTTCAAGACTGAATTATTATTATCTGGTATCACAATACGGATCATTATTAGATTAACTGAAAAGAAGAAAAATATAAAAATGGAGGAAAGAAATGAGCATAAGAAAAAAATATATATCTGTTATATTGATATTACTGGTTTTGGGGATATCCTGCGGAAAAAAGGAATCAAAAGCTGAAGATACTTCAAGACCTGTAAAAGTACAAGTTTTAGCTAACAGCGATATGTCATTGGGGTATACTGCGAGTGGGACGATTAAAGGAATAGAAGAAATTCCCTATACAGCTACAGCTACTGGAACGGTAACGGTAGTAAATGCTAAAAATGGGGATCTAGTAAATGCCGGTCAGATAATAGTGTCAATAGACAATCAGTCTGCCAGATCAAGTGTTGCAAGTGCAGCTGCAACTTATAACGAAGCAAGGATAAATTTTGAAAAATATAGCCAGCTATATTCAAAGAGGCTGGTTACGGAAACAGAATATCTAAGTGCAAAAACAGCAATGGAGTCAAGCAGGGCAAATTTGGCTACGGCAAATGACACAAACAGTAAATCGGTAATATCTGTCAACAGGAATGGGGCAATAGCAGACATGTCTTTAGAAAAATATCAGCAGGTAACAACAGGAGATGCATTGTTTACATTAGTCAATGAAGATGAAATGAAAATGGAAGTAGGTGTTTCACCTCAGACTATTAGTAAAATAAAAGTCGGAACAGAAGCGAAGATAAAGATAGACGAACTCGATAAGGAAGTTACGGGGACTGTTTATGAAGTGTCAGCTTCTGCCAGCAGTTCTACAAGACAGTTTACTGTAAAAATTAAAATTCCTAATCCAGGAAAAGAGATAAAAAGCGGTATGTACGGAACTGTAAATATAGATACAGGAACAGAACAGGGGATAATAATACCAAAAAATGCTATAGTTATAAGAGGAGTACAACAGGTAGTCTATATTGTAAAAGATGGAAAAGCAGTAGCAGTGCCTATAACAATATTAAACCAGAATGACAGCTATGCTGCGGTGACAGGAGATGGATTAACTGCCGGAGCAGAACTTGTAATAGATGGACAAAATGTATTACAGGCAGATGAAAAAGTAAGAAAAGTTCAGTAAAATGGATAATGAGAAAAGGAGAAAGAAATGACAGTAGCAGAATTTGCAACTAAGAGAGTTGTTTCTACAACAATGATTTTAGTATTCATGGTTTTTGCCGGTCTTGTGGCGATGAGAGGAATGAAACAGGAGCTGATTCCCGACTTTAATACTCCGATAGTAGTTGTAAGTACTACCTGGACAGGGGCATCAGCAGAAGATGTACGGACACAGGTGTCGGATAAGATAGAAGAAGCGGCACTGAATGTGGATGGAATAAAAAATATATCGACGAGCTCATCTTACGGGACATCTTATGTAACAGTGGAATTTAATTATGGGGTAGATACTGATATTAAACAGGTACAGATACAGACAGAAGTAGATAAGATCAGGTCTGATCTGCCTGAAGATGATAATTTCAATGATCCTGTGGTTTCAAAAATGGAAATGGGAAGTTCAGATATGGCTCTATTAATAGGGATAAAAGGGGCTGATGAAGCATTAATAACTTCGTTTGTTGATGAAACTATGGAACCTAGGCTTAAAAGGAACCGTGGAATTGGAGAAATTTCCCTTCTGGGTAATACGGAAAGGGAAATAAAAGTGGAATTTGATCCATACAAATTAAAAGCATATAATCTTTCGCCAAGTGAGATTTATTCTAAGATAACGGCTGCTCATACTATATCTCCTGCCGGGATTGTGACAGATGGATTAAAAGAGTTTGTATTGAAGGTGGATGGAGAAATAAAGACTCTTGAACAGATACAGAATATAGTGATTTCAAATAATGACAATCAGACATTGAGACTATCAGATGTAGCTAAAGTTAATTATGGCACAAAAGATAGGGAAAGTTATTTGAAATATAACGGAGAATACATGGTCGGTGTCATGATACAGAAAAGTAAGGATGGTAACTTAGTTGAAATAACGGATATAGCTAAGAAGGCAATAAAAGAGATGGAACCGCTATTTCCCAAAGGGGCAACTTATGAGATACTTACAGATAACAGCATTAATGTAAAGGAAGGAATATCAAATGTTACAAGTACAGGAATACAGGCCTTAATAATAGCAGTAATAGTACTTTTAGTATTCTTGAAAGATATAAGGGCTTCAATAGTTGTAGGATTATCAATACCTATTTCTGCTATGTTTACACTGTTTTTATTAAATACTCAGGGAATATCACTAAATATGATCTCGTTAATGGGACTAGCTCTTGCTATAGGATCACTGGTAGATAACGCGGTAGTTGCGCTTGATAATATTTTTGATCATATCCAGATAAATAAGGAGCCTCCTTTAGTAGCAGCAGTAAGGGGAACAAATGAAGTAATCTTACCGATGATGGCCTCAACAGCAACTTCTGTCTGTGTATTTTTCCCGATACTCATACAGGAAGGGATGACAAAAGAAGTGTTCAAGGGTATATCCCTTTCGATGATCTTTGCGTTATCGGCATCTATAATAGTAGCAATGCTCTTTGTTCCTATGGCAGCCAGCAGATTTCTGAATATGGAAAAAATAATAAAAAGTGCAGAAAAAGCACACAGGTATAATGCATTTAAAGCAAAATATCAGAAACTGGTTTCAAAAGCACTGGATAACAGATGGAAGTTAATCGGAGGAATAGCAGTTCTGTTCTTTTTGGTAGTATTTGGAATGGGAAGTACAGTAAAAACTACATTTTTCCCTACAATTGATGATAAAGAATATGCAGCAGTCGCTTCTCTTTCAACAGGGCTTAATCTTGAAGTTTCTCATGAAATAGCGA
This sequence comes from uncultured Fusobacteriales bacterium, assembly GCA_964469865.1. Taxonomy (GTDB): domain Bacteria; phylum Fusobacteriota; class Fusobacteriia; order Fusobacteriales; family Leptotrichiaceae; genus JAGOWQ01. The sequence goes on from CAYYAV010000101.1 coordinate 4,632, forward strand.
AGAAAATGGAAGCCATAATAAAGGAAGATCCGACAACTAAAAATACAAATGTAATGGTATATGAATCAGCAGCCATAGTAAACGTTGATGTCACAAAAGATACTATGAAGACAATGAATCGTATAAGAGAAAAATTAAAGGATATACCAAATATAAATCTGACACTTGTAGCAAAAAAAGCAGCCAGCAGTTCAGTAACTAAAGACTACTCTTTTCAAATTGAAGGTGAAAATGAAGAGGAACTTAACAGGATAGCAAATTCGATAATAAAAGAAATGAGAACGCAAAGCTGGTTTAAGGACATAAAATCTTCTTCTGAAGGAGGATATGCACAGGCAAAACTGGAAGTAAACAGAGTAAAAGCAGAAAGTTATGGAATAAATGTCACTAATTTGACCTCAATGCTGGCAATGTCAGTACAGGGTGTAGCACCGATAGAGATAACTGAAGATACTGAATCATTAGATGTTACAATTGCTTTAGAAGACGAGTATAAAAATTCCCTAGAAAAAATACTTGATCTTGAAGTAAAGGCAAGTGACGGAGTATTTATAAAAGTATCAGATATAGCGACGTTGGAACAGGTAGAAAGTGCTTCATCAATTGAAACGGAGAATGGGTCAAGAAAGGTAGAAGTAGGAACAAATCTGGATAGTTCAAAAGGATTTAATGATGCAGCAAAGTTTATTAACGATGCATTTAAAAAATCAAATCCTGCTTCAGGATATAAACTGGCAACGGCAGGAATGGCACAAAATCAGGCAGAAATGGGCGGGCAGATAATGTCAGCTATTCTATTATCAGTAGCATTGATTTACACTGTACTGGCAGTACAGCTGGAATCATTTATATTACCTTTAATGATCATGTTGACCCTGCCATTATCCATGATCGGAGTAATGTTCGGACTGGCAATAACAAGAGTACAGATGAGTATGTTTGTCATGATAGGAATACTGATGCTGTTCGGAATGGCGGTAAATAATGCCATAGTTCTTCTGGATTTCGTTGCAGGATTAAGAGCTCGGGGATCAACTATACGGGATGCACTTGTAGAAGCATGTGGTTCCAGACTAAGGCCGATACTCATGACTACTCTTACAACGGTACTAGGATGGCTTCCAATGGCTTTTGCAATTGGCGGAGGAAGTGCAGGATACTATCAGGGAATGGCAATAGCAGTCATGTTTGGGCTGTCTTTCTGTACACTGCTTACTTTATTCTTTATTCCTGTCGTATATTCACTTCTTGAAGAAAGAAAGGAAAGGAAGCAGAAAGAAAAAGAAGAAAAGCTCAAAGCAAAAGAAGCTGAAGAAGCTGGAACAATATAGTATAAAAAATTAATAGGAAACTATATTATAGGAGGTGTATAATGAAGAGGCTTGAAATTTATTTCGATTCTTACTTCTTAAAATATATACAGGAAGAAGTGAGGGAATATGGAATAAAGCAATATATTCTGATACCTAAAGTATTCAGTGAATGGCATGATAACCTGAAGCATTTTGATTCTCATGTATGGCCTGGGACTGACAGTGTCCTGATTGCCTACGTAAGTGATGAGCAGGCAAAGGAAATAATGAGGGCGATAAAAATAATAAAGATAGATGTTGGAAAGATGATATCTATGGGAGCAGCAGTATTCCCTGTCGATGATATTATATTATAAAAAATTCAGTAGAAGGATGATTTTCTTCTACTGTTTTTTTATTATTTATGGTATATTATAGAAGAAGTCGGATTTAAGGTTAATTTAAGGTTAAGCAAGTAAAATA
>CAYYAV010000102.1:0-6317 GCA_964469865.1 uncultured Fusobacteriales bacterium
CATCTTTTTCTCCTTTGATATTAGTAATATTTTATTCAATTATAATACAGAATATTGATATTTTCAATATAAATAAAATATTATGTTGAAAAAATCAAGAAAAAATTGTAAAATATATGAAATAAAATTACAAATACCAGGAGGTATATATGAAAAGAATACTTAAAATACTAGTTTTAGGAATATTGGGATTAATTTTGATGAACTGTACAACAGCTCCCCTGACAGGAAGAAGCCAATTAAAGCTGGTTGACGATCAGGAACTTGCTACAAGTTCAGAATCTCAGTACAGACAACTTATAAATGGTGCGAGATCTAAAGGTCTTCTGGTGAACAGCACTCCTGATGGACAGAGATTATCCGCAATAGGATCAAGGATATCAAAAGCTGTAGAGACATTTATGTATAATAATGATATGGGTGATAAAGTTAAAAACCTGAGATGGGAATATAACCTTATAAAAAGTAATGATATAAATGCATTTGCAATGCCGGGTGGGAAAATAGCATTCTATACAGGTATATTACCAGTCCTACAGACAGATGCAGGAATAGCATATGTAATGGGACATGAAATAGGACATGTTATCGGAGGACATCATGCAGAAATATACAGCCAGCAGGTAGCAGCAGGGGGGATAGCTGCAATAACTGGAATATTTGGTGGAAACACAGTTTCTTCACTTGTAAGTGATGGACTTTCCATAACACTTTTAAAATTTAACAGAGATCAGGAATATGAAGCTGATAAATATGGGATGATATTTATGGCAATGGCAGGATATAATCCTGAAGAGGCAATAAAAGTCGAAGAAAGAATGGGAAAAGTCTTAAATACTAATGGGGCAGATTTTCTTTCCACTCACCCGAGAAGTATGAAAAGGATCGAAGAGCTGAGGAAATTTCTTCCTGAGGCTATGAAATATTATAGAAAATAATAGAAATTATATCAAGAAATTAATAATTGAGAAGGAAAAACATTGAAGACAGAAATCGGAACTGAAAAGATAATAAGTGTAGCTCCAATGGTAGATAGGACTGATCGGAATTTCAGGAATTTTATAAGAATGATAAACAAGGATGTCCTGTTATATACCGAAATGATAACAGCACAGGCTATTTTAAATGGAAATCCGGATCATGTCCTGGAATTTGATGAAATAGAGAAGCCTATAGTACTTCAGATTGCAGCAACTGATAAAAATGAAGCTAGAGAAGCAGTAAAACTGGCTGAAAAATATAATTATGATGAAATAAACCTGAATGTGGGATGTCCATCTGACAGGATTTCAGGAAATATGATGGGAGCCTATTTGATGGCATACCCTGAATCGGTAGGTGAAATGGTGGAGGAGATGAAAAAGGAAACTGGAAAGCCAATTTCACTGAAACATAGAATAGGAATAGACGGAAAAGATGTGTTACCTGCTGATTACGGAAGGACTCTTATTGATAAATATGAAGATATGCTGAATTTTGTAAACATAACTGAAAGAGCAGGAGTAGAAAAATATATAGTCCATGCCAGGATTGCAGTACTGGCAGGGCTAGATCCAAAGCAGAACAGGGAAATACCGCCTCTCAGGTATGATGAAGTATATAAACTGAAAAAGGAAAAGCCTCATCTCCATATTGAAATTAACGGGGGAATAAAGGAAATCAGACAGATAGATGGTCATCTTATACATGTTGATTCTGTGATGATTGGACGGGAGATTTATGATAATCCCATGATATTGACCAAATTAAGTAAGTATTATGGTAAAGATTGTCATATAACTAGAGATGAGATAGTCGAGAAAATGATTCCCTATGTGGAAAGAATGGAAAAATTAGGAAAAAGACCTCATCAGTTTCTGATGCACACACATGGACTGTTTCATGGAGTAAAGGGAAGTAAATATTGGAAACGCTCAATTAATAATTCTTCAGCCGGATCACATACATTAAAGAAATTGTTAATAGAAATTAGAAAAGAAATGTAATGATTTTAAAATTTTATTCTTTACATTTCCTTTTTTTATGATATAATATACAAGTAATAAATGAAAAAAATAACTTGATAAGGAGAAAAATCATAATGAAAGTAATAGTAATCGGATGTACACATGCAGGGACAGCAGCAATAGTAAATTTAAAAAAATTACAGCCTGAAGCAGAAGTTACAGTATTTGAAAGAAATGATAATATTTCGTTCCTTTCGTGTGGAATAGCACTGTATGTCGGAGGGGTTGTAAAGGATCCTCATGGACTATTCTATTCATCACCTGAAGCTCTGGCAAAATTAAATGTAGAAACAAGAATGAAGCATGATGTAAAATCAGTTGATATAAATGGAAGAAAAGTAAGGGTACAGAATCTTGAAACAGGGGAAGAAAGAGAAGAAAGCTATGATAAATTGATAATAACAACAGGTTCATGGCCAATTGTTCCAAGAATTCCTGGAATAGAATCTGAAAATATACTGCTTTGTAAGAATTATAATCATTCCAATGAAATAATAGCAAAATCTAAAAATGCCAGAAAAGTAGTGGTAGTAGGAGCAGGATACATAGGAGTGGAACTGGTGGAAGCCTTCAGGGATAATGGAAAGGAAGTTGTCCTTATAGATGCGGAAGAAAAAATATTAAGCAGATATTTTGACAGTGAATTTGCAGAGAAGGCAGAAGAAGCTTTCAGAGAAAGGGGAATAGTAATTGCGGGAGGAGAAACGGTAGTAGAATTTAAATCTGAAGATGGGAAAGTATCGAAGGTAGTTACAAGCAAGAATGAATATGATGCAGATATGGTAATTATGTGTGTCGGATTCCTTCCGAGTACAGAAATTTTTAAAGGACAACTGGATATGCTGCCAAATGGGGCAATAAAAGTAGATGAATATATGAAGACAAGTCATCCTGATGTAGTTGCAGCTGGAGACTGCTGTACAGTATTTTTTAATCCGACTCAGGAACAGCTATATATACCGTTGGCTACAAATGCAGTAAGAATGGGGACTCTGGCTGCAGTAAATCTTTGTGAGAATAAGATAAAGCATCCCGGAACACAGGGAACTTCAGGAATAAAAATATATGAATATAATATGGCAGCAACAGGGTATACGGAGGAAGTTGCCAGAAAAGAAGGACTAGATGTAGCCTCTATAACAATAGAAGAGAATTTCAGACCTGAATTTATGCCTAGTTATGAAAAAGTTAAACTGAAAGTAGTATATGACAAGGAAACAGGAAGGATAATAGGGGCCCAGTTAAATTCAAAGGCAGATCTGACACAGTCAATAAATACATTATCCGTATGTATACAGAATAAAATGACAGTAAAAGATTTGGCATTTGTAGACTTTTTCTTTCAGCCACATTATAATAAGCCATGGAACTTCATAAATCTAGTTGGGCTAGAAGCTTTGAGAAAATAAAATATTTAGAGAAAAAATAGAGGCTGAACTCAAAATTTATATTTTGAGGCAGCCCTGTTTTTTTATTTATTTAATAAATTTTATATTGACTATAGATTAATAATTCTTTGGAAGAAGACCCACTGTATTTCTTACTTCATCTAACTTTGAAGAAGCGACAGAACGGGCTTTATGAGCTCCTTTTTTAAGTATTTCATAAACATAATCCATGTTATTAAAAAAACTTTCTCTTTTTTCTCTATAGGGAGAAAAATAATCCATAAATTTATCAAAAAGTTCATTCTTTGCATGACCGTAGCCAAAATTACCTGCAATAAACTTTTCCTTTAAAGTTTCCACTTCAGAAGGAGAAGCGAAAAGTGAATATAATTTTGTAATATTATTATCAGGATTTTTTGGTTCTTCAAGAGGGGTAGAATCAGTAACAATGCTCATAATCTGTTTTTTTACTTCTTTTTTAGGGGCAAACATATTGATGACATTTCCATATGATTTGCTCATTTTATCACCGTCTGTTCCGGGGACAACAGCAACATCTTCCAGAATTCTGTCTTGAGGGAGCTTGAAAATATCATTTCCATAAATTTCATTAAATTTTATTGCTATATCCCTCGTAATTTCAAGATGCTGTTTTTGATCTTTTCCCACAGGGACAACATCAGGACTGTATATTAATATATCTGAAGCCATCAGAACAGGATATGTAAACAGCCCCATATTAGGTTTTATTCCTTTAGCAATCTTATCCTTATAAGAATGGGCTCTTTCAATTAGTCCCATAGGAGTGATATTAGACAAGATCCATGCAAGCTCCACATGTTCAGGAACATCTGACTGTAAAAATAGAGTAGATTTTTCGGGATCAAGTCCAAGTGCCAGATAGTCTAATATGACATTAATCGTATTTTTTCTTAGCATTTCTCCTTCAGGAGATGATGTAAGGGCGTGATAGTTGGCTAAAAAATAAAATCCTTCATATTCATCCTGCATTTCCACAAACTGTTTAATTGCTCCAAAATAATTTCCTATATGTAATATACCACTTGGCTGTATACCTGATAAACTTCTCATAAAGACCTCCATTTATATTTTAACTGTTCAATATGGAAATTATAGCACTTTTATAATGTATTGACAAATAAAATTTATTATAGCATATTTTTTCATCCGACAAGGCATATCTACTTCTTTATATGATATAATAAATAATTTTAAAAATTTATTTGACAAAAATAAAAATCAGGGTATAATATAATACAAAATGTTATCGATAACATTCTTGGAGGTAAAATATGAGAAAAGTGACCATAAAGGATGTTGCCAGAGAATGTAATGTATCAACACAGACTATTTCCAGAGTAATAAATAATAGTGAAAATGTAAAGAAGAGTACAAGAGATTTTGTAATGAAAAAGATTAAGGAGTTGGGATACAGACCTAACCTATATGCAAAAAACCTCAGCTGGAAACAGAACAGGAACATATTGATTTCTATACGCAGAACTGAAGGGGCTGCTGCCACAATTTGGACAAACAGTCTTATAAGTGAGATTTTTTCCAGAAACAGAGATAAAAACACTTCAATTTTTGTTGAGCAGTACTTTAATGACGAAGAACTGAAATACTCGCTCCTGAATACTTCAAATACATTTATAGACGGTGTTATACTATTCTATGAAAAGGAGAATGATGAAAGGATAAAAATCCTTGAAAATGAAGAGATTCCATTTATTATTGTTGGAAAAAGTTATTCAGGGAAACATGTCTATGTATCAACAGACGATTTTAATACTACGCTAAAAGGGGTTGAATACCTTTTTGAAAAGGGAATTAGAAAAATAAATTTTATTACTGCAGGTCCAAGTCCTTTAAATATGGAAAGAGAAAGAGGTGTTATAGAAGCTTTTAATAGAAATGGGATAGGACTGAAAAATTTGATTATTAATAAAGATATGAATACTCAGAAAAATATTTATGGGTTAATAAGGAAAATATGCAGTAATAATGAATTGCCTGATGCTTTTTTTGTATCGGGGGATGAAAAGGCCATAGTGGTTTTAAAGGCGTTAAGTGACTGCGGACTTAAAGTTCCCGAAGATGTATCTGTTTTAGGGTTAGACAATATTTCAGTTTCAGAATATCTCTGTCCGGCTTTGACAACAATTGCACTGGATTATAGGAGAATTGCTTCCTGTATCTATGAAAAGCTGGACAATATGATTGAAGGTTTTAAAGAATTGTCTGAAGAAGTCTCATGTGAAATAGTTGAGAGGGAAAGTGTAATAAGAAATGTAATAAATAAAAATTATAAATAAAGGAGAAGAACTGTTATGAAACAAAAAATTGTAATCTTGTTAGGTATAATACTAGCGGCATTTCTAGTATCATGTGGAAAAGATGGAGGGAATTCGTCATCAGGTGGAAATGAAGGGAAAAAGAATGACACACTTGTAGTCTATTCAAATTCACTTACAGACGGAAGACAGGAATGGTTAGCAGAAAAAGCTAAGGAAAAGGGGTTTAATCTTGAGTTTGTCAGTGGAGGTGGAGGAGAAATCAGTAACAGGGTAATAACTGAAAAGAATAATCCAGTTGCTGATATAGTATTCGGACCAAATCAGGTAGATTTTAACAATATGAAAGCTGCAGGAGCTCTGGAACAGTATGTTCCTACATGGGCAGGAGAAATAACTCCGGGATTAAATGATAAGGACGGATATTATCATGCAATAGTAAAACAGGCGATACTTCTTGTATATGGACTGAATCAGTATGATGCGGCAACAGCACCTAAAGACTGGCTAGATCTGCCTGTTAACTTTAAAGGTAAATATGAGGTTCCATCGTCGCTAGGCGGAGGGACAACAAGGACGGTTCTTACGGGAATACTGATAAGATACAG
>CAYYAV010000103.1:0-6292 GCA_964469865.1 uncultured Fusobacteriales bacterium
ATTAAATTCCACAGGATTTTAAGTCCTGTGCGTCTACCGATTTCGCCACCAAGGCTAAATTTAAAAACTCACATTGACAAAAGCTATTTTACATTATTTCAGATTAAATGTCAACTACTTTATTATACTTTTTTGGAAAAAGTAAACTATAAGTATAAACACCGCACTATAAAACGTATTTTAATATATCTTTTGGCAATATTTCATTTTGACATTTAATATTTTATTTTTGGATATTACTTTCATTTTATCAATATGAGTTTTATTGAACACTACAATTCTGTATATACATCTATTTTTTTAATTATATCTTCTATCAATTCTTCAAATAGAAAGTGTACTTTCTTTTCACAAGAATATAATATTACAAAACATAGATGCGAATTGAAAGGATATTCTTTATTGTCTACTTTAATTTTTCCGTTTACAAAGTTTTTCATATTCCTGAATATTATTATTTTTTCCTTATAGTCTGAAATTTTTAATGGTAAGACTAGAAATTTAATTTTAACTAAGTCTAAAGGAAACATCTTTACTTTATTCATGTTTTCGTTAGAGTTTTCTTCTATTGTCATAATTTCCTTATCAGTAATATATTTTACAATATATTCTTCTAATTCATTTATTTCTAACTCTTCATTTATGACATATATTTTTTCTTTAATTTCCGGCCTTTTTTTTATATCTTCCATCTCAGTCCCCCTTTATAATAATATTTTTGAATTACAGATTTTTTACTTTATAGTAATTCTGTATTAAATTATTACTTTCAATTATCTGATTCAAGAATTCCTTTCTATTTTGGATTTTATTTCTACTCCTTTCTGTTAATTTTATAAAATATATTGGTTTACCTATTTTATTTTCAATAATATTTTGTAATAATATATCTGAAATTAACAGTATGTAGCTATAATTCAGATTATTGTGGGGTATTTTATCCAATTCCTTCTTCAGTTCTTTTATACTCATTATATTTACTATATTAAATATTAAAAATAATGATTTTATTTCTTCTCTATATTCCATATATTTCTGATTTTCCATATCTAACACTAACAGTATATTTATTTTCCCATTTGGCATTATCAGATTTTTTCTTACTGTTTCATACTTTTTCCCGGTTTCTTCTATTCCCTCTTCTGCTATTCTATAGACAATCCTTTTCTTACTTACATAATTATCTTCTTCATAGGATACTTCCTTATTTTCCTTACTCCTTCCTTCAGTTTTTTCTATTTTCAGCAACATCTTATATAGCTTTATTTTAAAATTCGTATATATTTTTATTTTTTCATATTTAGATATCTGTTTCAGCATTTTATCTATTAACTCATATTCTCTGTCATTTTTTAAAGACAGTGTATTTTTCTTAATTCTTTTTGGAGTATTTATATTTTTGTTATTCAGACCTAATACTAAATAGGTAAAAAGCTCATATTCGTTATTTTTGCATAATTCTGTCCTATACTCTTTCAAAAATTCTAAATAGATATCATAGACATGACTCATATTTTTTATTCCAAGTTCTTCAGATATAAAATTTATTATTTTAGTTTCTACTATTGTACTCCTATTTTCATACACTTTTTCCCATCTTCTTATCAATATATTTTTCAAAATCCTGTGCTGTTCTCCATAAAGATCCTTAATCTTCTGTCCTAAAAGAAATGTAGAATTTGTACTCTCCATATATTCTTTATAACTTATATTATAGTTACAGAGAATTAATTTCAGATCATTTTTTATATGTTTTCTGTCATTGTCTTTTTCTTTTCCTATTCCCTTGATAAATCTGTCTATTCTAAATTTCCTTCTATTTAATATCAATAAAATTTCAATCATTTCTCTTCTTATTAAATCTTTATAAATAAATTTATTCTTATAATCTATTTTTCGGTATTCCGGTTTTGAATTGTAATAGATATATTCTTTACTTTTTTCTATTGAAGGAGGTACTCCTGCCTGAATTAAAATTTTGTTCAGTTTTTTTATAATATCATTTAGCTTCCTATTTTTATCCTTTATACCATTGAAAATTTTATAATTCTGATATATACTATTTTTACTGATGATTTTAAAATTAAGTACTTCCCACAATAAATCAATTTCTTCATAATTTAAGCTTTCCAAAATCCACCTCGGCCTAATATAATATCCTTATTTTCAATTATAATGATATCAATTATGAAGTCTTATGTTCAGGGTGCTAATTATGTAAAATTACAAAATAAAAAAAGTACTGTTTTAACAAGTTTATAACATATATAATTTATAAAACTTTTATAAAAAGTACTATTTTTATATTTTTTCATTTTTAATCTGTCGTTAATTTTTTTAATTTACTATCTGTAACTATTAACAGGTCTTTAACATTAATTTCCACCTGAAGTCCTCTTTTTCCCGCAGAAACTACAATCCTATCAAATTTTTCTGCCGCTGTATCTAAAAAAGTAGGAAACTTTTTCTTCATTCCTATAGGAGAACAGCCTCCACGGATATACCCTGTCTGTTTTTCAAGCTCCGGCAGAGGAAGAAGTTCGATATTCTTTTCTCCACATACCTTAGTTACCTTCTTTAAGTCCAGATGTGCCTCAGCATGGATTATACACACATAAAGCTGCCTACTTTTCCCTGTAAGCACTATTGTCTTGAATATCCAGTCAGCTATTTCCTTAAGCTCTTCCATAACATGGATTCCCCCTGTTTTATCTTCTGACCATTCATAAGTGTGTATCCTGTAAGGAATTTTTTGTTTATCCAGTATTCGTAATGCATTTGTTTTTACTATTTTATCCATTTTCATTTCTCTTTCGTATTTATATAAGATATATTGCCAGTATCTGTACCGCCATCATCAAAGGAATACCGTATACAAAATATGGCTTACGTGTCTTGTGCCTGAATATATAAATTGCCAGTAGTCCTCCAGATGCACCGCCAAAAAATGACAGTCCTAGAAGAGTACTTTCTCTTATACGTCTTTTATGATTTAGAGCTTTTGACTTATCCATTCCAAATAGAGTAAACGTAATAATATTTATTATAATTATATAAATTAATATTAAATTATTAATTCCGGAGAGTATCTCTACAATGTTTTTCATTTTAGTCCTTTCCTTTCGTTTTGCCTATAGATTACTATTTAACCAATCAATCTTCTTAAAGTCTTTATTGTTATTATTATCATTTCTATATGAATCTTTTGACGATGCTTCATATATGCGTAAAAACTGTTTTAAACTTGGTACACGAAACTTTATTTCATTTAGTTGAATAATCTCTATATCTGATTCAGAAATACCTGCAAAATCATATAAAGAATCAATTGTTCCATATTCTACACTAATTCCATTTTTTTCAAATTCATGCTCATGAATATCCTTTAATTCATATCCCAATTCTTTCATAACTACAATTATTTTATCCCAATCATAAATTCTGAGTTCGTTAGGAGCCTCCCAACCTCTTGGATCTCCTGGAACGTGAATATCAATATCTGACGGCTCCCAATTTTCCTCTGATATAAATTCCAATCCTAAAGACCCCATTAGTGTAGGTGTGATTCCAGCTTTATTTAAATATAGACAAATAGTCTTAAATTCATCAAATAAAATGCTCATTCCTCCTCCATAGATTTAAATTTATCTATCTAAACTATTGCACCTGTATTATAGCATTTTCAGATTACTTTTTCTACTGTCACTCACTATTAGGTCAATCGTAGCCTTTTAACACAATATTCCAGAAGCCGCTACTGCACTTTTGCCTCTTCCTCTTCTGCTTTACTTTCTTCTTAATCTTAGGTAAAAAAAACAGTAAACCTTTTTTGATTTACTTCTCTGTATTAGTTTTTATTAAGTTATAAGTCATGCAAACTGGAAGTTGTCAATCGAACTTTATTTTCTTGATTTATAAAACTCCTTATATTTTAGATCATCATATTCGAAATATCTATACCCAATCCCCTTTTGTTTAACAAGATTTTTCCATAGTTGAAAAGCTATATCCAGATTTCCAACTTCAAATTCATATTTCGCTTTCATATGTTCAATTTCAAAATCGTACAAATGTAGTGTGTTATTATTCTCTATCATTCTATCTAACCAAAGTTTTGCAATGGTCATTTTGTTATTTTGAAGCGCATGACCAAAAAATATTTTTGCATAGTTATAGCCCTGATTCCACTTTGCTCCTGAATCAGGGAATGCCTCCCAACCTTATTCTGCAATGGAAAATCCATCCTCTGATTTGTTCTCTTTAAGTTTATTCATAGCATCCTTACCATAGGTAATAATAACATCATATCTTTCTCTGTCCAATAGCATACTTCTTATACCTCCCAATGATCCAACAGATTTTTCATTTATAGTTATAGAGCAAGCACTTCTCAAATTCCCATTAATCAATAGAAATATAAATTTTAAAATATTCTTATACTATATACAACTTCTAATTTATTTCCCTGCAATATTTTTTTTGAAAATCATTCAGATACCTTATGTTCTTTCCAAACACAAAGATTCTAAAGGCAGTTTTTCCGTCTGATCCAAAGCACGAATCATCATTTCGTATGAAAGGAATGAACATTTCCTCCAACTCCTTTTCCGCCTCTAAAATCTCTTTACCATTCCATGTAAATGCTACTAAATGGGAATTATCGACTTTTCCTTCTAAAATCTGTTCAAGTATATACCGAACAGCTTCTTCTTCGTTATCAAACCGCTTTTCTATGTCCCTATGCCCCCTCTCGGCATATCCATAAACATATTCATTTCCATTCTTCTCTAAAAATAGCCCCTCTAATACCTGATATTTCCCAATGGAAAAGGAGTCAAAGGAGTAGCATTCTTTTTCCATAAATTTTATTAACTCATCAATCGTCTTTATTCGGGGTGCAATACGATTCATCAAGATTCCGCTGATATAATTCCCTTTATTTCTGCTGATACAGGCAGTCGCATAAGTCATAGGTGCAACATATGTCGCGCCCCGGTAAGAAGTGTCTGTCAGAGTCGGCATGGAGTAATATGCATTTTTCTTATTCTTTAAATCTATAACCCACTTGCCACCAATATATTTCCTGAAAGTTTCTCCAATATAAATGGTCAATAAATCCAAGATGTTGCTGTCTGCAATCAAGTCGTGGGCATCAGAGTAGTGATTCAAAATCCATCTTTCCAAATCGTTCAGTGAAGCTAGTGTATAATCAAGAATCAAACGATTTTCTCCGGCAAATTCATTTGTAAATTGCTCCATTTTATCGGATATACAAAATATCCATCCCTGAAAATCTTCCTGTGTATATGCCATCTTTTACCTCTTCCACAATTCCAATTTATAAAAATCTATCTTTCACTTAACAGGCTCAAAGCTTTAAGTTCATTTTCAACAAAAAATATATCATTTCCACCATTACACTCATATATAAAATCTTTTAGAGCTGTACTATTATAATTGGAAAAATCTCCTATGATTGCCAATTTCATTTTATAATTTATTGCCTTTTGTAGAATATTTCCTGCAATTTTATTACTGAGATTAAAGAAATCCTCTGTGAGATTATCTTTGCTGATTATAAATCTATTTTCTCCCGTCTCATACGAAATTGTCATAAATACATCCAAGAATAACTGTTCATCCGATATCATAATTGACTCGTCATCAATTCGTACAACTTTCACTTTATTTTCAAGTTCTATTACTTCATATTTCACTGATTTCCCTCCACAACTTTTAAGTTGTTTCACTCAATATTTATGTTATTATACCATATTTAAGCCAAATTTTATAGGTCTAACTCGTCTTGTTTTGCCTGTGTTCGTCCTCTGTTTTCTTGTTGCAATTTCTCTATACAGTTTCTAACGCTTTCAGCTTGTTCAACTTCTTTTCGTATATCTATGATTTGAGCATACAGATTGTCTTTTCCTTTCTTTTGGGTCTTCTATTCCTCTTTTCTTGGAGCTGTGGTTATTTTCAGGATAATGTATTTCTACATAGGCTGATGGGATAAGGACTTTATCTTTGGTTAGTATATCTGCTATCTGTGTTACTCCATATCCCTCTATCACAAGCCTGTAAATGCGTTTTACAACCTTTGCACTCTCTTTATCGACAAGCAGCTCCTGTTTGTTCTTAGGTTTCTGTAATAGCCGTATGGAACGCTTGGAGATACTCTTTTACCCTCTTCCATTCTTGCTCTAAAAATGGATTGTATTTTTCTTGAGGTATCTCTTGCATACCATTCATTTATGATGTTTAGAAGTGGGATAAAGTCGCTTTCTGCTTATTT
>CAYYAV010000104.1:0-6265 GCA_964469865.1 uncultured Fusobacteriales bacterium
AGTATCCCCTTATGAATCTTCATATCTAAAGGCTTATTCTCATATTCAATTGAAACTATTCTATTTGGACTGAGAGTCTGCTTGATTTCTGCAAAATATATCTTTACCATCATTACTACTCTTGATATTTTTAATCCTCCAGCCGTTGATCCTGCACAAGCTCCAAAAAACATAAGTAAAAGTAATATAAACTGAGAAAAAATCGGCCATTTCCCAAAATCTGCAGTGGAATATCCTGTTGTAGTTATTACAGAGGAAACAGAAAAAAATACATCCCTTATACACTGAAGCATTGAATCATATCGTGAAGATATGTTAATCACTATAAGTATTATACTTATCAGGACAATAACTAGATAGTATTTTAACTCTTCATTTGTAAGAGCTTCTTTTACTCTTCCTATCAATATAAAGTAATATACATTAAAATTTACTCCAAAAACAAGCATACCAATCCCTAATACTATTTCTATATATGCACTTTCATAAGGGAGTATACTCCCATTCCTAATTCCAAATCCTCCTGTTCCCGCCGTTCCGAAGGCCAGAAGTGATGATTCAAAAAGATTTAATCCTCCGAACATCAATAATATTATGACAACTAAAGTCATAACGACATATATTTTGTAAAGCACTCTTGCCGTAGAAGACAGCTTAGAAACCAATTTCCCAAAAATAGGTCCGGGTACTTCCGCCTTCATCACGTGTACCGAGCTTGGAGATGTCTTTGGAAATATTGCCAATGCCAGTACTAAAACTCCCATGCCTCCTACAAAATGTGTAAAACTTCTCCAAAAAAGATTTGAATGGCTTATAGGATCCAGATTAGTTATTATACTGGAACCTGTTGTTGTAAATCCACTGACTACTTCAAAGAAAGCATCAATATATGATGGAATTTCCTTAGTCAGCACAAAGGGAAGTGCCCCGAAGGCAGATAGTAATATCCATGAAAGAGCTACTATCACGAAACCTTCTCTTCCATATATAACCTTATTTTCAGGAAGCTTAAAGGAAAGCAGGAACCCTACTATAATTAACAGTAATATTACTGATAAATAAGACATATTATGTGTAAAACTTTCCTTATATATAAAACTTATCAATAAAGGCAATATCATGAGACCTGCCTCTAATAGCAAGATACGTCCTATAATGTATCCTATCATTCTTTTATTCATTTTTTTCTCCTATTTCATATTATTCTGCTATAATATCATCAAAGTCTTCCATTTCCCTTTTCAAAGTAATTATCATCACTTTGTCTCCCGGCTTTATTACATCATTTCCACCTGGATAAATCAGTTCATGATCCCTTAATATAGAAGCTATTAACAAATCAGGAACTACTTTCATATCTTTTAATGGAATATTAACTGCTCTGCTTTCTTCACCTATTTCAAATATTATTGATTCTACTTCCGTATCAAATAGCCTACGCAGAGCATTCATCTTTGAACTTTTTACATTTAGCTTTGCTCTTACTACCCTTATTATTATATCTGATATTATCTTCTTTGGCACAATTGTTGAAAATCCCTGCTCTTCCAATATAGGAAGCAATAATGTTCCACTCATTTTTGTAAGAATCTTTCCTGGATTTAGACTTTTAGCAAATAGTGAAACTACAATATTCTCTTCATCATTATCAGTTAATGCTACAATAGCATCATGATTTTCTATCCCCTCACTTACCAGAAGCCTCTCATCAGTTTCTCTGCCCTTTATTACAATGGCATCATAATACTTCTTACTTATACTTTCTGCCCTTTTTTCGCTTGATTCTATAATTTTTACCTGCTTTTTGCTTTTAAGCAACTTTTCAGTTAAATAATGCGGTATTATCCCTCCACCTATAATCATGACAGAATTTATGTTTTTAGTTTTATATCCCATCTCATTATAAAATTTAGTTACAGCCTCTAATGTTCCTGTAACATATATTCTATCATCTACTTCAAATTTAAAATCTCCTTTTGGTATAAATATATCATTTCCTCTTTTTACAACACAGACAATAAACTTCTCTTTTATAATTCCATCTATTTCTCTGGTTGTAAGTCCTACAAGTTTGCTTTCCTTACTTATGATAAGTTCTATTATATTAGCCCTATTTGAAAAGAATGACTCTACATTCACAGCATTAGGAAATTTAAGCTTGTTTATTATATTTTTAGCAGCCTCAGCTTCAGGATTTATCATTAATGATATTCCCAGTTCATCTCGCACAAAACGTATATTTGTACTGTATTCAGGATTCCTCACTTTGGCTATTGTATATTTTGCTCCCATCTTTTTAGCCATAATACATGCCATTATATTAAGTTCATCTGCTTCTGTTACAGAAATAAAAATATCTGCCTTATCTACTCCGGCCTCCATTAAATTTTCGTAATTGGCACCATTCCCTACAAGGCCTGTTATATCATTACTTTCGATTATCTTTTCAAGTTTCTCAGCATCTTGTTCTATCAGAATAACATCATGGCTGTTACTTCCTTCAGACAGTTCTTTACAGATTTCTTCTCCTACTACTCCAGCCCCTACTATCACTATTTTCATAATTCCTTCTTTCCTATCTTAATTATAATTACTAAAACTCAGCAAAATTATAACTATTTTACTGAGTTTCCTTATTGACTATTTTATTATTCTATTTTTATTTAACTCCTAATTTTTTTAAATTTGCATCATAAATTTTTTTAGTAGCCGATTTATTATATGATTCATTAGCCTTCTTTACGGTCTCCAATAACTTCGATTCAGCTTCAGGGCTTACAGCTTTTATTGCAGCCCTTCTTGTAATAAATAAGTCTATTGCCTTCTGATTTCTTCCTAATTCAGCATAATTTGTTATTTCCAAGGCATAAGAGTCAGCTAATAGAATATTCTTATTAGGTATCAATTCAGGATACTTATCTCCTGATAATCCTGTATACAGTTCTATCGCCTTTTCTATATAAGGAATTGCTTCTTCATTTCTTTTATTCCCTACTAGGAAAATTCCAGCCATACGGTATCCTTCAGGGTATTCAGGAACATTGCTTACCAATGCATTCAATGTATCTACATATTCTTTAGGTTTATTTAACCTGGCATATGCCTGTAAAAGGTTTGCATATGGAACATGGTTCTTACTGTCCATCTTTATTGCCTCTTCCAGTAATTTTACTGCTTCATTCTCTTTTCCCTTTTGAGTCAGATATATCGCTGCCAAATCTTCCTTTGCATAATAGTTCCTTGAATCCAGTTTTATAGCGTTATTAAGTATCTTCTCTACTTCTGTTACATTATTGTTAGTTAATACTTTTATATACTCATCAACTGATGTTTTTTTTACTCCAGAATTTATGAGATTTGTTCTTAAAGTTTGTTCTGATGCTGCACATAATGCCATTACAGATAATAAAAAAATTGAAATGATTAATAAAATTCTTTTTATACGGTTCATTCTTTTCCTCCAATATTGTATTTATGTTACATTTACTCTTTTGTTATTTTATCATATTTCTGTTTTTTTTTCTATATGATAAATTATAGAATAAACTATGATATAAAAAATCAGGAAGTCAAGCCTTACAGATATTAGAACATAAGAACTAACTGGAGTATTATATTTATTAAGCTCAATCCCTGAAAGGCACTTAGGTTTTCATCATGATTTTAAAAATTTTTATAGTAAATTAACATAGTTTTTATTCATCCAAATATGATGCTATATGTTTTGCAAAATAAGTTATAATTCCTGTTGCCCCTGCCCTTTTAAAAGCATACATCTGTTCAAGAACTATGCTCTTTTCGTCTATCCATCCATTCTGTGCAGCTGCTTTTACCATGGCATATTCTCCAGAGACATTATATGCTATAACAGGAATACTAAATTTTTTATTTACAGCTCTTATTATATCCATATATGATAATGCAGGCTTTACTATCACCATATCCGCTCCCTGTCTTATATCTTCCTCTACTTCAGGAATGGCATCTATAGAATATCTGAAATCCATCTGGTATGTCTTTCTATCTCCAAATTTAGGAGCTGAATCGGCAGCTTCTCTGAATGGCCCATAATATGCTGAAGAATATTTTATTGCATAGGACATAACCGGGATATCATGAAATCCATTTTCTTCAAGCACCTTTACAATCTTTCCTACTCTTCCATCCATCATATCCGAAGGTGCTACTATATCAACTCCGGATTTAGCATAAGATAAAGCTATTTGTGCTAGCACTTCTAATGTCTCATCATTTTTAACACATCCGTCTTCATCCAGAATACCGCAATGCCCATGATCTGTATATTCACAGCAGCATACATCACCTATTATAAGAAAGTTGCTATAATTCTGCTTTATATATCTTATAGCCTTTTGGATTACTCCATTTTCACTATAACTTTCTGTAGCATATTTATCCTTATGTGCAGGTATACCAAATAATAGTATGGTGTTTATTCCAAGTCTTGTCAGTTCATCCAGTTCTTCGCTTAGCCTGTCTACAGAATACCTGTATACTCCTGGCATTGATAGTATTTCTGATTTTATATTTTCTCCTTCTTTAATAAAAATGGGATATATAAGATCATCCTTTTCCAGATATATATCTTTTACTAAATTTCTTATTATTCTATTTTTTCTTAATTTTCTGTTTCTTTTATACATTTCCCGACCTTCTTTTTTATCTCTCATTATCATTAACTACTTAATGAATCTATTTCATTAAGCAGATTTTTAATTTTTAATTTCAATGCCCTGGATCTCTTACAGTTTTTCCCGTTAGTAGATACCGCTACATTAAATTCATCATTCTTTACAGTTGCACCAAACATTGCATTCATTTCTGTTTTTGAAGAAACATTATTTACCAGTATATTATTTTTCATGCATACACGGGCTATATTATCATTCAGTTCTATATCATCTGTAGCTGCAATTATCAGAAAATACTGTTTTATAAGTTCTTCTATCTTTTCATTGTCATTTTCCAGATTTTCAGATATAAACTTTATATCCTCTATTTCATTTAATTTCTTTTCCTTTATATTTTTTGAAAAAATTGTCAGGCTTGCCCCATATTCTTTTAATTTCTCCGCCTTTCTCAGGGACAGCTTTCCTCCACCTACAATTAAAACTTCCTTATTTCTCAAATCTATATATAATGGAAAAAACATCTTTATCACTCCTTTTAAATTTTATTTAATTCATATCCGTTAACTTTTAATGTTTCTTATGTAGTTGTTACAGCCTGTTTATATAATCTGCAAATACATATCCATCTTCCATACGGCATATTTTACTAATGGAACCATTATCTACCTTCAGTTTCCAGTAACCATCCAAATTCCCGTAAAGATAATGGCTAAGTATTGTCTTTATTACTCCCGCATGAGAAATTATCAGTATTTTTCTGTTCCTGTATCTATCCATTATTTCTTCTGTCTTCTTCACTGCTCTGTCTAAGAGGTCCTCCAGGCTTTCCCCTCCTTCTGCCTTAAATTTTCTCCAGTTATTCCTCATCTCTTCTGCCGCTTCTGGATACTCTGACCTTATCTGTCCATAGGTTTTCCCTTCAAATATTCCAAAATTCAATTCCATGAAACTGCTTTCCATACTCTTTTTCATATTTTCATTCAGCTCCAGAATCTTCATACTTTCTACACATCTCTTCAAAGGACTACAGAATACTTCTTCTATATCTCCTTCCATATTTCTTAAGATTTCTCTTGTATTAATCAGTTGTTTTCTACCTGTTTCGTTTAACCCTGGATCCATATGTCCAAAAAATAGGTTTGCCTTATTAAATTCTGTTTCTCCGTGTCTTATGAAAATTATTTCTGTCTGTTTACCCATTATTTCAAAATCACTCCTGCTATTAATATTATTATCGCCGTAAGCTCCAATGAAGCTCCCATTGTATCTCCAGTTACACCATCTATCTTTCTATATACCTCCCATCTGAACAGAAATATAAATATCAGTCCTAATAGAAGGGACAATATACCTTTCACCCCCTTGATAGTAAAAACTGTAATAAGAGTTAATATGAAAGAAAGTATTCCGTCATTGCCTGTATTCATAGCTATTATTTCTGCACTCATCCCTTTATCTCTTGCATATTTTCCAAAAGCTGTATTTAATGAAGTTGACAGTCTTGAAATAACCGGATAAATTATTAGGTACTTCATATCTATAGCCATTATTTCAGACAGGAGTATCATCTTACATAAAAAATACAATATAAGTATTACAGTCCCATTTGTTCC
>CAYYAV010000105.1:0-6215 GCA_964469865.1 uncultured Fusobacteriales bacterium
CTGTCAGAATAAATCAAAAAAGAAAAGAGGAAATGATATGTCCATAGGTATTTTTGATTCAGGAGTAGGAGGGCTTACTGTTCTGAAGGAAGTAAGAAAGGCACTTCCAAATGAGAAAATATATTATTTCGGAGATACTGCAAGAGTGCCTTATGGAGATAAGTCTAAGGAACTGATTGTAAGGTATTCAAAACAGATTGTAGAATTCCTGCTGGAAAGAAAAGTCAGTGCTATTGTAGTCGCATGTAATACGGCAACATCCCTTGCACTGGAAGAACTGAATGCGACTTATAAGATTCCTATTATAGGCGTGATAGAAGCAGGAGTGAGGACAGCTCTCTACACAACAAAGGAAAACAGAATAGGTGTTATTGGAACAGCAGCTACAATTGGGTCAAGAAAGTATGAAATTGAAATAAAAAAAAGAAGAAATGATACGAAGGTCTATTCCAGAGCATGTCCATTATTTGTCCCTGCCGTGGAAGAAGGAATAATTTCTGGAAAACTGATAAAACAGATAGCTAGATTGTATCTGGCAGAATTAGATAACAAAATAGACACATTAATTCTGGGATGTACTCACTATCCTTTATTGAAGGAGCCGATAAATGAGCTCTATCCCGATCTGGAAATTGTTGATCCGGCGAGAGAGACTGCGTATGATTTAAAGGAGATATTAATAAAGGAGAAATTACTAAAAAATGATGCTGAAAAAGGAAAAGAAGTCCAATACTTCGTTACTGACAGCTCAGAAAAATTTAAAGAGATAGGGACAATGTTCCTTGAAGAAATGATTGAAGCTGTAAAGGTTGTGAAGTTATAAAAAGGAGAAAGAATGTTTGAATATATTTTTGGAGAATTAACAGTAAAAAAGATAGATTATGTAGTTCTAGATATAAATGGTCTAGGGTATAAGATATACATTTCATTAAATACCTTTGAGAACCTGGGTGAAATTGGTAATGATGAAAGGCTTTACATACATACAAATGTAAAGGAGGATGATATTTCATATTATGGATTTAAGAAGGAAAATGAAAGGGAGCTTTTCAAAGCTCTCATCAGTATAAGCGGAGTGGGTCCCAAACTGGCTTTGGCGATACTTTCTACATATGATGTCAAGGAAATAATAGATATAGTTCTAGAGAGCAATGCAAAGCTTTTTACAAAAGTTCCGGGGCTTGGAGAGAAAAAGGCACAAAAGATCATACTTGATCTTATTGATAAGGTAAAGAAACTGAATATAATAGAAATTCATAACGAAATAACGGATACGGTAAAAGGTAGAGAAATAGTTTCCGATACATCAAATACGGAGCTTCTACTTATGAAAGAAGATATAAAACTTGCATTAGACTCATTGGGTTACTCAAATGCAGATGTTTCAAAATGGATAAAAGATGAAGAACTGGCAGAAATAAAAAATATAGGACAGGCTATAAAGACTGTCCTACAGAAAATACAGAATAAGAAATAATAAAAAGCAGCCTTAGAATTTATATTTTTAAAATCTCAAAATTAAGGCTGTTTTTATATTTATAAAAAATGAAATTACTCAAAGATAACTATTAAATGTTATTCAAAGTAACCTTATACTCATACTTATCTCCGCGTGCATGGGAAACTGTATATTCCACGACTTCTCCTTTTTCGTAAGTTGTACGTTTGATCAACATACAGGAGGAGGGTTTATGGTATCCCAGATATTCCAGTATTTCCTTGTCGGTAATAATTAAAGCAGAGAAAGATTCAATAGCTTTTTCAAAAATGACATTGTAGACATCTTTAAAAATAGTGTACATAGGTGTAGAATTCAGAAGATTTACATCAAAATTCAGAAATCTGCTAATTGGAAGATATGTCTCCTCATAAATCAGAGGCTTATTATCTACAAGCCGTAATCTTTTAATATGAAGAATCTCCGTAGCTGACGGGATTTTAAAAATTTTAGCTAACTCATTGTTAAGAGGAATAATATCTGAGCAAATGACTTTAGAAGAAGGAGTCTTTCCGACTTTTTTGACTTCTTCATAAAAACTATAAAAACTTGATAGTTCCTGTTTTAGAGTTCTGTGTGAAACAAAGGAGCCGCTTCCAGGGATTATATAAATAAAACCGTCTTCTTCCAGTTTTTTCAGTGCCTGCCTTATAGTTGAGCGGCTTACACTAAAGAGAACGGATAATTCCCTTTCTGGAGGCAGGGCATCTCCTTCTATGAGTCTTTCATTTATTATTTCATTCTTATAGTAATCATAAATCTGATAATAGAGGGGATCAGAAATTGATGATTTATTTTTAATCATGCTAAACTCCTTTTGATTATTAGATATATCTTTACCGCTATCCAGTATATAATATCATATTTCCTCTAATCGGTATATATCAAATTTTTCTTTTTTAAGTAAAAAATTAATAATATATGATAAGATAATTAAAAAATGAAATTTTTTTCTAAAAGATATTGACAAAATGAAAAAATGTATTATAATATTATTAGAAATTTTGGTACGTACCAAAATTGAATACAGATAAAGATATTGAAGAGGAGCTGGTTAGATGTGCTATTTGGAATAGATGAAAAAAAATTAAAAAATACAAATTCATATAATACACCAAAGGAAATATTGCAGCAGCCAGAATTATGGAATGAAACATTAGAAAACTTTAGAAAACTGCAGAAAGAATTAGATGAGTTCTTTAGAAAAATCAGTTTAGATGAAGAATTTCAAGTTGTATTTACTGGAGCCGGAACATCAGAATATGTAGGGAATATCCTTGCTCCTTATTTGAATAAGAACTCCGGGATGGATTTCAGATCAATAGGAACAACAGAAATATTGAGCAGTCCGTTAAATTATTTAAAGAAAGATAAGAAGCTCCTGCTAGTTTCTTTTGCAAGATCAGGAGATTCCCCCGAGAGTGTCGGAGTCGTAAATTTGGTAAATGAGAATATGAAAGACGTATACCATTTATTTATAACCTGTAACAGAGAGGGAGCCCTTGCAAAAATTTCTGAAGGAAATGAGAAGATATTCCTTATGCTTATGCCAAAGGAGTCAAATGATAGAGGCTTCGCAATGACAAGCAGTTTCAGCTGTATGCTTTTGGCAGGGATGCTCTCATTCAGTCCTGATAGAGAAAAGAAATATAGTGAAATGAAAAAAATTATAGAAGTAGTTTCCAAGGAAATGGATGCAAGATATAAAGAAATAAAAAGACTTGCAGAAACAGATCATAAGAGGATTGTTATACTGGGAAGCGGAATATTAAGTGGCTTAAGCCAGGAACTGGCACTGAAGATAATGGAACTGAGTGCAGGGAAGGTAGTGGCAGTAAGTAATACAACATTGGGATTCCGACATGGACCAAAAGCAATAGTGGATGGAGAAACAATTATATTCAGCCTCATAAATGAAGGGAAGTATGCTAAAAAATATGACGAAGACCTGCTGGAGGAAATGTATTATGACAGGACTGCAGACAGAATAGTAGCATACTGTATGGAAGAAAATGAAAAAATAATAAACAATACAGATGAACTCATGTGTGCTGGAGAGAGAAAAGTAGATAAGGAACTGGCAGGATTATTTGTATATCTGGTATATGGGCAGATATATGCATTCTTTAAATCACAGTATCTGGGCAATGCTACAGATAATCCGTTTCCTACAGGGGAAGTTAACAGAGTTGTCAAAAAGTTTAAAGTATATAAATTTGAAAAGGAGTGATTATTATGCCTAACATATTATCAACCAGGATTGACAACAGGCTGATTCATGGGCAGGTGGGAATGACATGGGTAAACAGCATACAGGCAAACCTGGTTCTGGTTGCCAATGATGAAGTAGCTGATGATCCGGTTCAGCAGAGCCTGATGGATATGGTTCTGCCTGAAGGGGTACAGTCAAGGTATTTTACCATTGAGAAGACTATAAATGTAATACATAAGGCTTCACCTGCACAGAAGATATTTCTGGTAGTGAGAAATCCACAGGACATGCTTAAGCTTATAGAAGGAAACGTCCCTATAAAATATGTAAATGTAGGAAATTTACATTTTTCTGAGGGGAAAAAACAGATATCCCCTACAGTGTCAGTAGATGAAGATGACATCGCAGCATTTAAGAGAATGGCTGAACTGGGAGTAGAACTTGACTTGAGGGGTGTTCCGTCAGATAAGGGAAGAAATTTAATGGAACTGTTATAAAAAATAGAGATAGATTTATGAAGAGAGGTGTTTTGGAATGTTGTTACAGGCTATATTAGTCGGGATATGGGCAGGTATTGCAGGTGTTGAGCAGTTTAATGGGACTGAAAGCCTACATAGACCCATTGTTTCAGGATTAGTTGTAGGATTGATTTTAGGAGATGTAAAGACAGGATTAATGGCAGGAGCTACAATGGAGCTGGCATGGTTAGGATTAGTTCCCCTTGCAGGAGCACAGCCGCCTAACATTGTTATAGGAGGAATTGCGGGAATAGTTACAGTACTTCTCGGAAAGCAGTCTCCGGAGCTTGCATTAGGAGTAGCGGTTCCGTTTGCAGTACTGGCTCAGGTTCTCATAAACCTTTTATTTACAGCATATTCACCAATAATGCATAAGGCTGATGAGTATGCAAAAGAAGGAAATATAAAAGGAATTGATATGATTAACTTTTCAGGACCGGTTGTACTGTTTGCATTCAATTTCTTAATTATTTTTGCATTGATACTGTTTGGAGCAGATAAGGTAGGACCATTAATATCAGCATTACCGGAAAAACTGGTAGGAGGATTTAAGGTGGCATCAGGAATGATGCCGGCAGTAGGATTTGCTATGCTGCTTAATATAATGCTGAAAAAAGAGTATGTTCCTTTTATGATCGGAGGATTTGTACTGGCAGCATTTTTAGGAATGGATCTGTTAGCTATAACTTTATTAGCAGTTGCTATTGCACTGTATGACTACTATACGAAAAGTTCTTCAGCAGCTTCAGCAAGTGCAGTTAAAATAGAGGAGGATTACGAAGATGGAATATAATATTGATAAATATGAAGATAAGACGGTAGAAAAAGTAATAGATAAGTCTATTTTAAACAAAATGGTATGGAAATCACTCTGGCTTCAGTCTTCATTTAACTTTGAACGTATGCAGGCATGCGGATGGCTGTCAGGAATGACACCTGCACTGGAAAAAATCCATAAAAATAAGAATGACCTGAGTAAGTCCATGCAGCAGCACATGGAGTTCTTTAATACTCATCCGTTCCTGGTAAACTTTGTACAGGGAATTATTACAGCGATGGAAGAAAATAAGGAAGACGTGTCTACTATAAGGGGAATTAAGGTTGCGACAATGGGACCTTTAGGAGGAATAGGAGATGCGATGTTCTGGCTGACATTGCTGCCAATAACAGCTTCGATAGGAGTCCAGTTTGCATCTAAAGGATCGGTAATTGGACCTATACTTTTCCTGGTGCTGTTTAATGGAGTCCAGTTTGCATTAAGATTCTTCCTGATGCATTATGGATACAGGACAGGAGTTTCTGCAATTTCCAAAATGAAGGAAAATACACAGAAGGTTTCAAGGGCAGCCACTATAGTGGGAATAACAATAGTAGGAGCATTGATAGCATCATATATTAATCTGAATATTGCTTATGTCATACCTATAGGACCGGAAGGTATCCCTGTTCAGACAGGAATTATAGATAAGATAATGCCTAAGCTGCTGCCGGTATGTTATACATTCTTTATGCTGTTCCTGATTAAGAAGAAGTATTCACCTCTAGCTTTAATTGGAATAACAATGGCAATAGGAATTATCGGGAAATTTATAGGACTACTATAGGAGATGTAAGATGACAGGAATAATAATTACAGGACATGGGAATATAGCAACAGGGATAGGAAGTGCCGTGAAGCTGGTTTTCGGTCAGGCTGAAAAGTTTTATACAGTAGATTTTACAGAGGACATCACCTCTGAACTGCTGGAAGAAAAGATTCTGGATAAGGTAAATGAAGCAGGTGCTGAAAATGGAGTCTTAATCTTTTCAGATATTGCAGGGGGGACTCCTTTTAAGACTGCTTCCATTATAAGCCTGAAAAGAAAGAATATAAAGGTCATAAGTGGAATGAATCTTCCTATGATTCTAGAAATAATATGTGAAAGGGAAGGGATGGAGCTGGAAGAACTCTATTATCATGCCATGACTACAGGAAAAGATGAAATTA
>CAYYAV010000106.1:0-6164 GCA_964469865.1 uncultured Fusobacteriales bacterium
TGAATCAGGATGGAACTGTAAAATTGTCAGTGGGTGCAACTGAAATAGGACAGGGGTCTGATACTGTATTTAAGCAGATGGCAGCTGAGACATTAGGGATTTCTCCAGATAAAGTATTTGTAGATGCTCTGACTGATACAGATTATGCTCCATATGATCCTGGGGCATTTGCCTCAAGACAGTCATATATTACAGGAATGGCAGTAAAAAAAGCTTCAGAGAATCTTAAAAAGAAAATATTTGATGCAGTAAAAAAATTTGAAGATATAGAACAGCATTTACTTGATATAGTAGACGGTGAAATTATAATAAGTGAAAACGGCAGAAAAATAATAAGTATCTCTGATCTTGCATTAAAAACTTTCTACCATAACGAAAAGGCTGAACTTCTTTTCTCAGAAGTTTCACATAATGCACATGATCAGTCTTACCCGATGGGAACAACATTTGTAGAAGTAGAAGTAGATCTCAAGACAGGAAGAGTAGAAGTTATAGATATAATGAATGTCCACGATTCAGGAATAATTTTAAATCCAGTTTTAGCTTCCGGTCAGGTAGAAGGAGGTATAGGAATGGGAATACCTTATGCATTGGCCGAGGAACTGAAATATGATGTTAAGAGTGGAAAACCGTTAAATAGTACATTATTAGATTACAAAATGCCTACTTCAATGGATCTTCCAAATATGGATATGATGTTCATTGAAAAATATGATCCTTATGGACCTTATGGAAATAAAGCATTGGGGGAAAATCCTCTCTGCAGTCCGGCAGCTGCCATAAGAAATGCCATAGTTGATGCAACAGGAATTGAAATTAATGAAATACCTATAACACCTCAGAAATTATTTGACGCCATAAGGGAAGAAAGGGGGAAGTAGAATGTATGATATAAAAAGTTATATAGAGGCAGGTACTATAAAAGAGGCTATTGAACTTTTAAAGAATAATGAAAATGCACAAATAATAGCTGGTGGTACAGATATACTGATAAAAGCAAGGGAAGGGAAAAAGGGTTATACACAGAGGGATTTAATAGGAATTACAAGAATAAAGGAATTAACAGAAATAACAGTAGAAGAAAATGGTACACTTTCAATAGGAGCAGCAAATTCATTTACCAGGGTGGAAGAGCATCCGTTTATAAAAGAAAAACTTCCCAGTTTATCTGCAGCAGTAGGTTCTGTAGGAGGGCCTCAAGTAAGGAATATGGGGACAATCGGAGGAAACATATGCAATGGAGCAACTTCAGGAGATAGTGGTTCTACTCTTCTGGCATTTGAAGCAATACTTGAAATAGAAGGGATAGATGGAAAAAAAGAAATACCTATAAGTGAATTTTATCTAGGACCGGGTAAGGTAGCATTAAATCATGGAGATATACTTATAAAAATAAAAATAAAAAAAGAAAACTATGAAGGGTATAAAGGCCATTATATAAAATTCAGCCCTAGGAAAGCAATGGATATCGCAACATTAGGATGCTCCATTCTGATAAAAGAAAAAGAAGGTGTAATAGAAGATCTGAAGATAGCATATGGAGTAGCAGGCCCTACCCCTCTTAGAGCTTTTGAAGCTGAAGAATATGCCAGAAACAGGACAATTTCAGAAGAAGTTTTGGAAGAAATAGGGAAAGAATGTCTGAAAGCAAGTAAAGCAAGGGATTCATGGAGAGCATCCAAGGCCTTTAGAGAACAGCTTATAGAGGAATTACCTAGAAGGGCTATTAAAATAGCGTTAGGAGGTCAGTTATAATGTTAAGGAAAATAGAAATGAATGTAAATGGAAAAGAATATAAACTGGAAGTTGATGTCCGTGAGTCTCTTCTGGAAGTCTTAAGAGAAAAACTGAACCTGAAGGGAGCAAAGAAAGGGTGCGGAGTAGGAGAATGTGGAGGATGTACGGTCATAATCAATGGAGAAGAGACAGTAGATTCATGTATTTATCTTGCAGTATGGGCTGATGGGAAAAAAATAACTACAGTGGAGGGTCTGACTCCAGAAAACGGCCTTTCTGATGTTCAGGAAAGTTTTGTGGAAGAAGGTGCGGTACAGTGCGGATATTGTACTCCGGGATTGATAGTATCCAGTACATTCCTGCTAGAAAAGAATCCATCTCCGACTGAAGCCGAAATAAGAAGGGGAATATCAGGAAATCTCTGTAGATGTACAGGTTATGCAAAAATAATAAAGGCAGTGGAAAGAACAATCAAACTAAGAAATGAGATAAAGGACAGATAATTATTTGATTAATAGAACCCTTCTCAACGTAAGTACATGATCAGATTGAGTAATTATGAGAGGGTTCTTTTATTTTGAAAGGAGATTTTATGAGTACCGATAAACTGAATATGGAAAAAAGCAATATTTTTGAAAGATTCTATCAATTAAAGGAAAATGGGACAGATATCAGGACTGAAATAATAGCCGGGATAACCACTTTTTTGACTATGGCATATGTATTGGCAGTTATACCGGGATTCTTGAAAGATGCCGGAATTCCTGATAAAGGTTTGTACACATCAGTATGTCTGATATCAGTAATAGGAACATTGTTTCATGCTTTCTATTCAAAACTTCCGGTAGCAACAGCACCGGGATTAGGTCTTACAGCTTTTTTTGTATCAACGGTTGTAGGGAGAATGGGATATACCTGGCAGCAAGGATTGGCAGCTGTAACTATATCAGGACTACTATTTGTAATGATATCATTTTCTAAAATAAGAGAAATAATCATTGAAGGTCTTCCTAATAATGTTAAAATAGCGGTAACTGTAGGTGTAGGTCTTTTTATAGCTTTAATTGGTCTGAAGAGTTCGGGAATAGTAATAGCTGTAGAAGGAGGAATGTATTTCGGGAACTTAAAAGATAAATCGGTTATATTGAGTATAATAGGACTTTTTATAATGCTTGTCCTGATAGCAAAGAATATCAAGGGAGCATTAATTGTATCTATAATTTTAACTACATTAATAGGTATTCCGATGGGAGTAACGGATCTCACTCATTGGAGAGGTTTCGGTTTTCCGCATGGGATAGAGGAAATATTCTTTAAACAGGATTTCTTAGGGATATTTGGGAATGGGGGAGCTGTAAAAGGATTTATAAATATACTTATGATAATATTGACAATAAGTCTTGTAGATTTATTTGATAATATAGGGACGATTCTAGCCGTAGCCAGTAAAGGAAACCTGTATGACGAGAATGGCAATGTCAAGAATATGAAGAAAGCATTATTGTGTGATTCAGTTGCCACTACACTCAGTTCTTTTCTTGGAACTACAACAACATCAACATATCTGGAAAGTACAGCCGGAATTTCTGAGGGAGGGAAAACAGGTCTGGCGGCCCTGACAACTGCATCCTTATTTGCATTATCATTTTTTCTTTCAGGAATAGTAAGTATCATACCGGGGGCAGCTACAGCTCCTGCACTGATAGTAGTCGGTGTTTTAATGCTCAGTGCCGTAGTGAATATAGATTTTACAGATTTAACAGAGGGAGCCCCTGCATTTTTCGCTATAACACTTATGCCTTTTACTTCAAGTATAGCAGAAGGAATAGCAGGTGCAATAATAACATATGTGATACTAAAGCTTGCTACAGGAAGGGCAAAGGAAATAAAACCGGTAATGTATATTCTTGCGGTGTTATTCATGTTAAGATTTGCAGTACTGTAAACTTATATACATATAAAGTATTTCAGTATACCAGAGAGGTGAAAAAATGATTATAAAGGGTGATATAATTTATACTAAAGAAAAAGACAGGTATAGAGTTCATGAAAATAGTTATCTCATAACTGAAAATGGATCAGTTGAAGGAATCTATAAGGAGATACCTGAAAAATATCAGAACGAGAAAGTTATTAATAGAGAAGGAAAGTTGATAGTTCCAGTTTTTACAGATCTTCATCTTCATGCACCTCAATACTTGAACAGAGGGTTAGGAACAGATAAGGAACTGATGGAATGGTTAAAAATATATACTTTTCCTGAAGAAGAAAAGTTTAAAGATTTGGAATACGCAGAAAAAGTATGGAAAAAATTGATAAATGATCTGTGGGAATGCGGAAGTCTTTATTCTGTCATCTTTTCAAGTATTCATGAAAAAGCTACAGAAAAGCTGATGGAGCTGTTTATGAAATCTGGTATGTCAGCTTATATAGGAAAAGTAAATATGGACAGGAATACCAATGAAACATATTTTGAGGATGTAGAAAAAGGAATGGAAGTGACAGAAAGGCTGATAAGGAAATATGAAGATACCTCGGAACGGGTAAAAATGATAATTACTCCCAGATTCGCCATAACCTGTAATGAAGACTCATTAAAGAAACAGGGAGAGCTGTCAGAGAAATACGGAATACCTGTACAAAGTCATCTGAATGAAAGTTTTGGAGAAATCGAGTTTACAATGTCATTATTTCCAGAATATGATAATTACTCAGATATATATAATAAAAATAATCTTTTTGGAAAAAAAGAAGCTTGCATAATGGCACACTGTATTCATAATAAGAAAGAGGAAATAGAAATAATAAAGAAGAATAATATTTATCCTGTACACTGCCCTGAGTCTAATGCTAATCTTATAAGCGGGGTTATGGATGTAAGAGATTTTATTGATTCTGACATTCCTGTATGCATAGCCTCAGATATAAGCGGAGGACATAGTTTATTTTTGCCGAGACAGATTGTACTAGGTGTCCAGCTTTCTAAAATAAAAGCAAGATTTGAGAACGACCTTTCAAAAGTAATTAAAAATAGTGAAGCATACTATATGGCCACTAAAAATCCAGGAAGTTTTTTTGGAAAAGTTGGAAGTCTTGAAACAGGATATGATGCAAGTTTTTTAATAGTCAATACTTCAGATTTTATAATGGACATTGAAGAGAGAAGTGTAGTAGAAAGATTTGAAAAATGGCTCTATATAGGAAGTGAAAAGCATATTGAGGAAAGATATCATAAAGGGATAAAAATTGAAAAACCTTTTTAATAACTGTTATGGCCAGTGTGTGATGACAAGTTATAAAAGGGATGATTTAACGAATTATAAAATTAATAAATTATTTTTATAAGTTAAAAAATTATAAAAAATATACGTATTAAAAAATATAAACTCTAAATTCTTCTTTAATAATAAGGTGTTGAGAGAGAAATTATCATAAGTATTCAATAATATAAATTTTATTTTAAAATATTTTGAATAACAAAATAATTTATAAAAAACCATTTAATAATATTTTTAAATTCAGTATTATAAATGGTTTTTTATTATACTGGATTTAATAAAAATAACAAAAAAAAATAAAAAAAGATATTGACAATTTAAAAAAATGTGGTAAAACAGAAGTAGAGAAGAAATATAATTATGATAAAAAAAATTTATAAAAATAAAAGAAAAAAAACAAAAAATGCAAAAAAAATAAAGATACTTTATAAAAATAAATGAAAAAAATTATTTGGATAAAATAAAACCAATAAAATAGCTATTGAAAGAAAATCTAATAAAAAAAATATTATATATTTATAAAGAAACTTTAAAATTTAATTCTAGTCAAAAAAGTATTTACAAAAAATTTATATAAAATAACTAAGGAAAGGAAGAATTTAGGTATGGAAAAAATCAAATGGTGTTTAAATACGATGCCAAAATCCGATAAGGAAAAAAGTATTGAAATTTTAACAGAAAAAGAAGTGGTAAAAGCAAGGAATTTTCATAAAAGTTTTCCACAATATGAAGAGACTCCTCTAGTAAGTCTGGAAAAACTATCTGAGGAACTGGGAGTTGCCGGCATCTATATAAAGGACGAGTCATACAGGTTCGGATTAAATGCATTCAAAGTTCTAGGAGGATCCTATGCCATGGCAAAATACCTTGCTGAAAGGTTAGGGAAGGACATTTCTGAACTTCCTTATGAAAAGCTCATATCTAAAGAAGTAAGGGACCAGTTAGGGGATATTACCTTCTACACTGCAACAGATGGAAATCATGGAAGGGGTATAGCATGGACTGCAAATAAGCTGAATCAGAAATCAGTAGTATATATGCCAAAAGGATCAGCGTTAGTAAGACTTAATAATATACTGGCAGAAGAAGGAGCGAATGCAAGTATAACTGAACTGAATTATGATGATGCAGTAAGGCTTGCAGCAAAAC
>CAYYAV010000107.1:0-6147 GCA_964469865.1 uncultured Fusobacteriales bacterium
TATGAAAAATATTTTAGGAGGAATAATGAATTTTTTACCTGATGAAATAATTGAAACAATCAGTATGATTGATATGCAGCATCTTGATGTAAGAACCGTTACATTAGGAATAAGTCTTCTGGACTGTATTGACTCTGATGCTGAACGAACTGCAGAAAATATATATAATAAAATAGTAGATAACGGAAGGAACCTTGTCAAATTCGCTGATGAAGTTTCTAGGAAATATAATGTTCCTATTGTAAACAAAAGGGTTTCCGTGACTCCTATAGCGATAATAGGAAATGCTACAAATAATGATGATTATACAATTTTTGCCAAAGCTCTGGACAGAGCTGCTAAAAAAATAGGAATTGATTTTATAGGAGGATTTTCAGCTCTAGTTGATAAGGGATTTACTAAAGGGGATATAAATCTCATAAACAGTATTCCTAAAGCCCTCAGTGAGACAGATAGGGTATGTTCTTCAGTAAATGTAGGTTCTACCAGATCGGGAATTAATCTGGATGCTGTTAAAATGATGGGAAAGACAATAAAAGATCTGGCAGCTTTATCCGCAGATGCTGATGGCCTTGCTGCTGCAAAATTTGTAGTATTTACTAATGCTGTTCCTGACAATCCTTTTATGGCTGGTGCCTTTCATGGTGTTGAAAATCCTGATCTCGTGTTAAATGTAGGGATAAGTGGTCCCGGAGTTGTAAGACATGTTTTATCCCAGATAGATAAGAAAGCAAGAATTGAAGAAATCACTGAAGCCATAAAGAAAGTAAGTTTCAAGATAACAAGAATGGGAGAACTGGTAGGAAAAGAAGTTGCAGAAAAGCTAGGTGTAGATTTTGGAATTATTGATTTGTCACTTGCTCCTACACCTGCTATAGGTGATAGTGTAGGAAATGTCCTTGAAGAGTTTGGGCTGGAATCCGTAGGAGCCTACGGAACAACTTTTGCTCTCGCCATATTAAATGACGCAGTAAAAAAAGGAGGAGCAATGGCCGCTACCCGTGTAGGAGGTCTCACTGGAGCGTTTATCCCTGTAAGTGAGGATCAAGGAATGATTGCTGCTACAAGCAAGGGATACCTTACTTTGGAAAAATTAGAAGCCATGACCTGTGTATGTTCTGTAGGACTTGATATGATAGCCATCCCTGGAGATACTACAGAATCTATAATTTCTGGTATAATTGCCGATGAAATGGCTATCGGTATGGTTAATGGTAAAACAACTGCTGTACGTATAATTCCAGTTCCAGATAAGAAAGCAGGAGACAGGGTTGTTTTTGGTGGCCTGCTCGGAGAAGCAGATATTATCAGTGTAAATAATCTGGATTGTTCTATCCTTATAAATCGTGGAGGAAAAGTTTCCCCTCCTATACAGGCTTTAAAAAATTAATTCTTACATCCCTTCAAGCATCAGCTGTGCATCCTTATCTCCGCCAGCTGCCGCTTGTTTCAAATATTTTATAGCTGCTTCTTTATTACCCAGATCATAGTTGACAACTCCCAGATGATATACTGCCTTTTTATTTCCAGCCTTATTTAGAGCTATCTCAAAATATTTCAGTGCTTCTTTCGGCTGTTTCAGCTGTGAATAGATAAGACCTGTATCAAAAGCCTTTTTGTCCTCTCCATATTCATCAACCATCATTTTATAGTATTTTAGTGCTTCTTCCAGTTTCTTTTCCTCATAATATAATATTGCTAAATTATTCATAGCTTTTACAAGTTTTCCTTTTTCTATAGCCATTATATAGTATTTTTCTGCTTCAACTTTATTTTTAGCATTGTCATATGAAAGAGCAATATTGTATAGTAATTCTACATCATTTTTTAGTTCTGGTGAAGAATTTAATAGCTGTGAGGCTTTAGAGCTCTGATTCTGAATCTGATAAAGATAAATAAGGTTATATGTTGCCCTTGATTTTTCATTTCCATTTAAAGCCTCAAGATAATATTTTTCTGCCAGATCATACTTTTTCTGCTTTTCATATATCATTCCGAGATTTAAGGCAGTCTTACCTGTCTTATTCTGATTGTAGGAATTCAGGAAATATTTTTCAGCTCCTGAAATATTTCCTGATTTTTCATATAATACTGCCAAGTTGTATGCAGCTGTTTCATCTTTTTCCTTATCTACTGCGAGCCTGTAATATTCCTCCGCTTTTTTTATGTTTTTAGATTCATCATATAATAATCCTAATCTGTAGTATATTCCATTTATCTTTGAAGCCACTGATTTCTCAAGATATTTTATTGCATTTGCCGTATCTCCTTTTTTTTCATACAGTAATCCTAAATTATACGCTGCTATTATATTTCCATCCCTATCAGCTGCCAATTTATAATTTTTTTCTGAAAAAGGGATATTCCCTATTTTGGCATATAATTCTCCGAGATTATAGACAGCATCCTTATCTCCTCTATCAGCTGCCATCTGAAAATATTTTATGGCCTCTGCCTCCTGATTCAGTCCACTATATATCAGTCCTAAATTATACATGGCATCTACATTATTTGTCAGCTCAACCGCTTTCTTATAGTTTTCTATTGCCTGTGTTTTATTCTTCTGTGCAGAATAAAGGTATCCCAAATTATAGTAAGCTTTGATTTTACCTAATTTTATTGCCTCTTTATAATATTTTTCTGCCTGTTTTCTATCATTTGTCTCTTCAAATAATACACCTAGATTATATGCAGTATCTCCGTCTTCCTTTTTCATAAAAGATTCCTTATAATATTTTTCCGCATCCCTGTATTTTTTTTCTGTATGATATTTAAGACCCGTATTAAATAGCTCTTCATAAGACATTTCATTAGAAAAAGAATTAGATGTTATTATTAAAATCGCAATTATGGAAACAATTATTTTTTTCATTTTTTCTCCTATTTTTCTGTTTGTAAGCTTTTATTTTAATTTCTACCCAATAATATCATTTTTATCTTTGAATTTCCATAAAAAAATTCCAAAACATATATTAATTTTGGAATTTTTTTATATTACATTTCTCTCATTTCCAGTGTTCTCAATAAATTTTTGTTATCAAAAGCCAGTCCTCCTCCTAAAACTACTGATTCTAAAGAATTTGTAGCTCTATTTATAGGAATCTTCACTTCTTCTTCTATAAGCTTATCCAGATTTCTTATTAATGATCCTCCTCCGGTTAATATTATTCCATTATCAAGTATATCTGCAGATAGCTCTGGCGGGCATTTTTCCAAGACTTCTTTTAAAGCCAGAAGTATTTCACCTATGGAATCTTTTATAGCTTCATGAATCTGATTAGATGTTATTTCTATTGTCTTTGGAATCCCTGTTACAAGATCTCTCCCTTTTATTTCGGTTGAGATATTTTCATTTAAAGGAAGTTCCATCGCAGTTCCAATTTCTTTTTTTATATTTTCCGCTGTTTTATCTCCTATGAGCAGATTAAATTTTCTTTTGACATATTTCACTATATCTTCATCAAACTTATTGCTTGCAACCCGTATTGAAGTACTTGCCACTATTTCATTAAGAGAAAGGATTGCTATGTCTGTAGACCCCCCTCCTATATCTATGACAGTATTTCCTTCAGGAAGGGATATATTCACTCCCGAACCCATTATCGCTGCTCTCCCTTCTTCAAGCAGATATATCTTCTTGGCACCCATAGTTGCATCAAATATTGCCTTTTTTTCTATACTGGTCACTTCAATGGGAACACAGATCATGACTTCAGGCTTAAAAGGAGAGGAGCCATATATTTTCTTTATAAAAGCATTGAGCATCTCCCTTGTTGCATCAATATCTGTTATTACCCCTTCTTTAAGAGGCCTTATAACAACTACATTGTCCGATGTCTTTCCAAGCATTTCCTTTGCTTCAGTCCCTACAGCAACTATTTCTCCTGTCTTTCTATCTTTTACAACTACTGAAGGCTCATTTACCACAATTTTTTTCCTCTGCTTGTCATAAATCAGTACATTAGAGGTTCCTAGATCTATGGCAATACTTTTTTTTATTCTGAAAAAGTTTATAAACTTTGATATTTTAGACATTGATAACTCCTTTTTTATATAATTATACTTTTAAAAGTTCTTTTTCCTTTTTATTTAGTGCCTCATCTATAGCTGCTGTATATTTATCTGTCAGTTTCTGAACTTTCTCTTCTCCTGATTTCAATTCATCTTCTGTTATCTCACTGTCTTTTTCAAGTTTTCTTAATTTATTGTTGATGTCTTTTCTTATATTACGTATGGCAACCTTTCCTTCTTCTGCTTCCTTTTTTACAAGCTTGACATATTCTTTTCTTCTTTCTTCGGTCAGTTCAGGTACTACCAGTCTTATAATTTTACCGTCATTTGAAGGATTAAATCCTAGATTGGCTTGTAATATTGTCTTTTCTATCGCAGGTATTAATGATTTATCCCATGGATCTATCGTTAAGAGCCTGGCTTCTGGAGCTGATACAGTCCCTACCTGATTTAAAGGTGTCGGAGCCCCATAAGCTTCTACAGTTACACCGTCAAGCATTGATACAGTTGCTCTTCCGGCTCTGACATGTGAAAATTTTTCTTTTGTATTTTCTACTGATTTTTCCATTTTACTCTCAGTTTCTGTTAAAATTGTATTTACCATTTCTACCACCTTCTCATATTTACTTTTATTTTTCTACTACTGTTCCTATATTTTCCCCTTGAGCCATTTTTAATATATTTCCCTCTTCCAGAGCATTAAATACAATTATGGGGATATTATTTTCCTTGCACAGTGAAAGTGCTGTTGTATCCATGACTCCCAGATTCTTAGTTATTGCTTCATCAAAAGTGACAGAGTCGTATCTCACAGCGTCATTATATTTCATAGGATCCTTATTGTATATTCCATCTACCTTTGTTCCTTTTGCCAGCACATCTGCATGAATTTCAGCAGCTCTCAGTGCACCACAGGAATCAGTAGTAAAATATGGATTTCCGGTACCACCTGAAAATATTACTACTCTTCCTTTTTCAAGGTGTCTTATGGCTCTCCTTCTGATAAAAGGTTCTGCTACCTGAGGCATTTGAAGAGCAGTCAATACCCTTGTAGGAATTCCCAGTCTTTCTATAGAATCTTGCAAGGCAAGACCATTCATAATAGTCGCCAGCATTCCCATGGTATCGCCGGTAACTCTGTCTACACCTTTCTCTGTTCCAGATGTTCCTCTGAATATATTTCCCCCTCCGATGACAATGGCTATTTCTACACCTTTTGAATGTACATCCTTAATCTGCCTGGCAAAACTTTCCAGAACATTTTCTGAAAATCCGAATTCCTTATCTCCTGCAAGTGCTTCCCCACTTAATTTTAATAATATTCTTTTATATTTGAACATAGATATCATCCCTTCTGAATTTTTAAAAATAAGGGGATAGTATCCCCTTATTTTTAATTTCCAGCTATTTGTGCAGCTACTTCTGCAGCAAAATCTACTTCTTCCTTTTCAATTCCTTCACCGACTTTAAATCTGTCGAATGATATTATTGAAAGAGGGGCAATAAATTTTTCAATTGTGAAACTGTCATCCCTAACATATTTTTGTTGTATTAGACAATTTTCTTCATAAAATTTCCTCATTTTTCCATCTAATATTTTTTCAATTATGTTAGCCGGCTTTCCTTCTGCTTCTAATTGATGCTTTGCTATTTCCTTTTCTCTTTCTAAATCATCAGCTGTAACCTGTGAAGCATCTAAATATTTAGGATCCATTGCTGCAACATGCATTGCAACTCCTTTTGCCTTTTCTATATTTTCTGGAGTAGCTTCACCTTCTAAGCTTAATAATACTCCTATTTTTCCACCTAAATGAGTATATGTTTCAACAAATCCATCTGTTGAAACAACTTTTAATCTTCTGATATTCATATTTTCACCGATTTTTGCTATCAGCTCAGTCAGATGAGTTTCAACTGTCTTTCCTTCAAGTTCAAAAGCCTTTAATTCATCTTCACTTGTCACATCATGAGTTAAAGACAGTTCAACCAGTCTTTCTCCAAAAGATTTGAATTCATCATTTTTAGCAACAAAATCTGTTTCAGAGTTAAATTCTAAAACAGCTCCTTTTTTTCTATCTGCTGAAATTGCCGCAAATACCAATCCTTCTGCTGCAACTCTTCCAGATTTTTTAGCCG
>CAYYAV010000108.1:0-6134 GCA_964469865.1 uncultured Fusobacteriales bacterium
CATAAGCTCCTGTTTCACTGCTATAAGCCATGTAAAGATAATATACTGTAGGTCCTTGATTATAATTCTGATTTTGTTGATTTTTTATCCTATCTGCTTCCGATTGTGCCATAGCATTCCAGTTATGCCAAGACTGTGAACCGGGCTGGTATGGATTGGCAAAGATATTTTGGGAAAGAAATAGTGAAAATATTAATAATACTGTTATAAAAATTTTTTTCATATAATCCTCCTGAATAATTTAATTAGAATTATTATATCATATTAAAGATTAAAATAAACTTAAAGTTTTATTTTTTACATCTCTTTTACTCCTGTTTACTAGGATGTATTTAAAAACTTGAAATTTATACTGATTTCTTATTTTTTCAAAATGATTTATCAAATTTTTAAATTATTATATATCATAAAAATATCTATTGACAATTACTAAAATCAAGATATAATAAGTGTGAACGGTAACATTTTTAGGAGGAAGTATATTGAACCGTATAACGATAAAAGATGTAGCAAGGGAATGTGGAGTTTCTACCCAGACAGTTTCAAGAGTCATAAACGAAAATGAAAATGTCAAAGAAAGCACAAGAAGGCTTGTAAAACATAAAATTGAAGAATTAGGTTATAAACCAAACCTGTATGCTAAGAATTTAAGCGGAAGGAAAATAAAAAATATTCTTATTTCTGTCAGAAGAGTAAGGGGACATACAGCTACAATATGGACTAACATCCTTGTAAGTGAGATATTTTTAATGAATAAGGAGAAAAACATTTCTTTATTCGTAGAACAGTATTACGATGATGAAGACCTGAAAAACTCATTATTAAATACATCTGGTACCTTTATTGACGGAGCTGTTATTTTCTATGAAAAGAAAAATGATAAAAGAACTCAGATCCTAAACAAGGAAAAAATTCCTTTCATTATTGTCGGAAAAAGTTATTCCTCAAAAAACATATATATATCCAATGATGATTTTAATTCTGTTCTGAAAGGTACGGAATACCTCTTTTCAAAAAATATTGAAGACATAGTATTCGTAACTGCAAATCCCACACCTATGAATCTGGAAAGAAAAAGAGGAATTATAGAAGCTTACAGTAGAAATGGAAAATCTAAAGATAAACTGACAATTTTTGAAAAAATGAATAATCAGAAAGATATATATGACCTTGTAAGAAAATTGTATAAAAAAGGAAAATTGCCTGAAGCATTCTTTATATCAGGTGATGAAAAAGCTATAGCAGTTCTCAAGGCCCTGAATGACTTGAAAATCAAAATTCCTGAACAGATTTCAGTCCTAGGAATGGACAATATCCCTATTTCAGAATATTTTTCCCCTGCCTTGACCACTGTAGCTTTAAATTATAGAAAAATTGCCTTGCGTATCTATGAAAAACTTAGCAATATGATGAATGGAGCAGATGAAGATTCTGAAGAAATTTCTTGTGAAATTATTGAACGGGATAGCGTACGAACCTTTCCTTAATCAATTATAACAAATATATGGCGAAAGGAGTGGTAATATTACAAAATACGATAATCAAACGGATAAGAAAATATACTCAAGTTCTGTAGCACAGTTATAAATTTTAAAATGGAGGAGAAAATGAGAATGAAAAGAAAAGCATTTATTTTACTACTTTTAGGCTTATTTTTACTTATTTTAGGTTGTAGCGGAAATAATGCCGGAGAGAAAAAAGATGGAAAAATTAAACTTACCCTTTATTATCCTGTCAATGTCGGTGGTCCTGTAGCAAAAATTATAGAGCAGCTCACAAAGGATTTCAATTCTGAGAATCCGGATATTGAAGTAGAGGCTGTCTATACAGGAAATTATGATGACACTGTTACTAAAATTCAGACTGCTGCTCAAGGAGGGAATCCGCCTGACCTGTTTGTAAGCCTGGCAACTCAGAGATTTACAATGGCATCAAGTAATATGGCAATGCCGCTGGACGACTTAATAGCTTCGGATGGAGAAGAGGGAAAAAAGTATATCGATGACTTTCTAAAAGGATTTATGGAAGATTCCTACGTTAATGGAAAAATTTATTCTATTCCTTTCCAGAGAAGTACCATGGTCCTATATTATAACAAGGATATTTTTAAAGAAGCTGGGCTAGATCCTGAAAAAGCTCCTTCAACATGGGAAGAAATGGTTGAAATAGCTCAGAAGGTTACCAATGATAAGCGAAAAGGGGTAGGAATTGCGCTGAATTCAGGTTCTGCTCAGTGGGCATTTACAGGTTTTGCACTTCAGAACAGTTCTGATGGTAAAAATCTTATGAGTGAAGACGGCAAGCAGGTTTTTTTCAATACTCCTGAAAACGTTGAAGCCCTTCAGTTCTGGATTGACCTACAGAAAAAATACAAAGTTATGGCTGAAGGCATTGTCCAATGGACTGACCTTCCCACACAGTTCCTGGCAGGAGAAGTTGTCATGATTTACCATACTACAGGAAATCTTACAAATATAGCTAAAAATGCAAAATTCAACTACGGAGTTGCTTTCCTTCCTGCCCATAAGCGAAAGGGAGCTCCTACAGGAGGAGGAAATTTCTATATATCGTCTGGAATCTCAGAAGAAAGACAGAAAGCTGCATGGAAGTTCATAAAATTTGCTACATCTCCTGAAAGAGCGGCCCAATGGAGTGTCGATACCGGATATGTAGCAACAAGAAACAGCTCCTTTGCAACTGAGACTATGAAAAAATATTATGAAGAAAGGCCTCAGGCAAAAGTAGCTTTTGAACAGCTCCAGTTTGCAAAACCTGAGCTGACGACTTACAATGCTGCTGAAATATGGAGAATCCTAAATGATAATATCCAGTCTGCAATAACTGGTGAAAAAACGGCAAAAGAGGCTCTGGATAACGCACAAAAAGAGGCTACAGAAATTTTAAAGGACTTTAATTAATATATACTAAGTAAATAATCAGGAGAAAAAATGGATGCAAGATTAAAAAGAAAAATAAAGGATAATGTAACCGGCTTCCTCCTACTGTTTCCTTCCCTCATATTCATGACCGGTTTTACAGTAGTTCCCATTTTTAAAAGTATTCACCTCAGTTTTACAAAATATAGCCTTGGAATGAAGTCCCCGGTCTGGATAGGACTAAAAAACTATATGGACCTGTTCCGAAGCGAACTGTTCTGGAAAGTGATGTATAATACTGTATTCTTTTCTTTAATAACTGTCATACCTTGTATGATACTAGGTCTGTCCCTTGCTTTCCTTGTTAATAGGAAAAGTAAGTCAATCGGTATACTAAGGACCGTATATTTTTATCCTGTTGTTATGCCTATGATTGCAGTTGCAAGTATATGGATGTTCATATATATGGGAAAAAACGGTCTTTTAGATCAATGGTTAGGAAATTTTGGAATAAAGCCTCTGAATGTACTTTCAAATAAAGCTACTGTCTTGCCGTTCATGGCTATAATGTACGTATGGAAGGAATCAGGATATCTGATGATCTTCTTTCTTGCTGGATTACAGAATATATCGGAGGATCTGTTTGAATCTGCAAGGATAGATGGTGCAGGATTCTGGGTTACACTTAAGAATATCACCCTTCCTCTCCTGAAGCCTACAATGATCTTTGTATCTACCATAGCTCTGACAAACTGCTTCAAACTGGTAGATCATATTGTTATAATGACTGAAGGGGCACCTAACAACGCAAGCACTCTCCTGCTATATTATATATACCAGCAGGGATTTACCAATTTTAACTATGGAAGAGCTTCTGCACTGACTGTCATAATGCTGTTCCTGCTTCTTTTCGTATCTTTACCAAGATTTTTCAATCAGGATAAGAAGATACATTATAATTAATTTTTAGGATAGAGGTTTACAAAATGGATATAAAAAAAATAACAGATTCGACTGTTACGACAATAGCCTTTATAATAGCTCTT
This sequence comes from uncultured Fusobacteriales bacterium, assembly GCA_964469865.1. Lineage (GTDB taxonomy): Bacteria > Fusobacteriota > Fusobacteriia > Fusobacteriales > Leptotrichiaceae > JAGOWQ01. The sequence goes on from CAYYAV010000108.1 coordinate 3,923, forward strand.
ATATGGCTAGTCCCTCTTATATGGATGATAGGTACTGCTTTTACGGAGCCATCCTTCAGTATGTCATTATTTCCTAAGACACCATTTACACTGGATAACATAATATATGTCTGGAATGCTGTCCCTTTTAATACATACTATATAAACACTCTGATTCTTGTAACAGTTACCTTTATAATCCAGATATTTACATCTACTATGGCTGCCTATGCACTCGCTGTAATGGATCTAAAATGGGCAAAATATATATTTATTATAATATTCATGCAGATAATAATTCCTAATGATGTTCTTATAACACCAAATTTTATGACTTTGAAGGATTTGGGACTGGTAAATAGCAAACTTGGAATTATGATCCCATTCTTAGGGACTGCCTTTGGAATATTTCTCCTTAGGCAGCATTTCAAGACAGTTCCCAAATCTCTTGCTGAAGCTGCAAGGATAGACGGTGCTAATACATGGCAGATTATATGGAAAGTATACATGCCCATGGCAAAACCTGCCTATTTGTCATTTGGGGTAGTTTCCATAAGCTATCACTGGAATAATTATCTATGGCCGCTTATTGTCACAAATTCAACCCAAAACAGAACATTGACAGTAGGACTGGCATTATTTGCAAAATCAAAAGAAGCTACTATGCAATGGGCTAATGTATGTGCGGCTACTTTTATAATAATATTCCCCCTGATAGTTATATTCTTTATACTACAGAAAAGCTTTATTAATAGTTTTATAAGTTCAGGAATAAAAGAATAGGAAGTGAATATATTGAAAAAATTAAATTTCTTAGGAATCGGATCAGCATTCAATCCGGTTCTTGACAATACAGGAGCATTTTTTATAGACAATGGCGATTTTTATCTTATAGATTGTGGTGAAAGTACTTTTAAAAAAATATGGAATATGGAAGAAATGATTCAAAGCAGGAACATATTTATATTAATAACCCATTTACACTGTGACCATGTCGGCAGTCTAGGTTCATTAATTTCATATTTATATCTAAACAAGGGTAAGACTCCTTATGTTATCCATCCTACAGAAAAAATAGCAGAATATCTTGATACTGTAGGAATAAAAAGAAACTTTTATATACATATGAAATCCTTACCTGAGGAATCAAGTATTAAAAACTGTGAAATAGAAGTAAATCATGTTGACAATATGCAATGCTATGGGTATGAAATCATTTTCCCGGATGGAGTAATCTACTATAGCGGAGACGCTACTGAAATTCCTGAAGAAATACTGAAAAAGTACCTGAACGGAGAAATAAGGGTAATATATCAGGATACATGCAGCTACATCTCTAAGAATCCTACCCATGGGAATATATTTTATTTAGAAGATAAGATTCCCCCTGATAAAAGGGGTAATGTCTACTGTATGCATCTGGATAGGGACTTCAGGGGAAAAATAAGGGAACTAGGCTTCCAGGTCCCGGACTATTTGGAAAAATAAAAAGAAAAAGCTTCTTTATTAACGGATATCAATATAGAGCAGTTAAGAATATCAGCTTAATAAAGAAGTCTTTTGATTTTTATAATTAAATTTCAAAAAAGGCATACTTAATATACAAGTTTAAATAATTATAAATTAAAAATAATAAAAAAGTTGAAATTTTTACTAAATGTTGTATAATATAGAAATACAATAAAAAAATAATTTTGTAAATATGAATTTGATGAGTAACCTGGAGAAAGGATAAAAATGAGTATTAAAACCAAATATATAATAACATATATTTCTATTCTGGTTCCCATAATAGCCATTATAGGATTTTTTTCAATAGGAACAGATGCACCTATGAGAAATTTTATAGTAATAATTTCGTTAGTATTACTTCTTGAAAGAATATGCCTGAGAATAGAAAAAATGTTATTTTCCTACTATTACAAAAAATATCTTTCTGTTCTCAATAAAGAACTTAACCCTGAAAAATTTTTAAAGCTTACTGAAACAGAATATAAAAGCTCAAGAAACAGAAAATATAAAAATTATATGAAAATAAACTATGTAAAAGGATATCTTGCCTTGAATGAAATACAAAAGGCGTATAACTATCTGATGTTAATAGATCTTTCTGATAAGAAATATGGGCTTCCTCAGGATATGAGACCTATATATTATTATAATATGGCTCTTGTCCTTTATAATTCAGGAAAAAAGGATGAGGCTATTAAGGCATACGAGAAAAATATCTTAC
>CAYYAV010000109.1:0-6046 GCA_964469865.1 uncultured Fusobacteriales bacterium
TATCAAAATCAAACCAATTATCAGAATTCACAGCATCATTTCTCTTACTCACCTTAAATCTTGAAATATATTTTTCTGGATTTTTTCTAAAACTTGCTACCTTAGGTGGTTCTTCACCAATATACACACGTTCTCTAGGATGAATAATTGCCTGTTTTAATCCATTAAAACTTCTTTCTGCTTTTATCCATAAATACTCCCTTATATCATAATTCCTAGGATCATGATTGTCCGAACAAATTATAACAGGTCTTTCATCAATACATTTAAAAACATGCTTTCCATAGTCTTCTATATCTTGTTTTTTAGAACCTTCAAACATATCTATAGTTTCAGCATACTCAGCTTTAATAGCCATATTTATATCTAAAGAATTTGTAATCATTTTATCTAACCCATTTGATTTTTTCCCTGCATGAATGCTTATTAATCCATCATGCATTTTTGCAAATTCTTTAATATCTTCATAGTCCCAATATACTGTGGTATCCGTATATTCTGATGGTTTGGCTTTCTGTCGTAACATAATTACTTCAAAATCTTGCGATAATTTATCAACAGAAATTTTTTCGCCAAATATAAGTATTACATGAATATTAGTACCACCTTTATCCGTGCGTAATTCTACTCCTGGAAATATAGTTATTTCACCTTTCACTAACTCTCTTAAATGCTTAATTCTTTGTGCATCTATTAAAAAATGGTCAGTTATCGCAACTGCTTGAATATCATGCTCCTCCCACGCTTTAACTAGTAATTCATCTGAATTACTTTCTTTATATTTATAATCAAATGATGAGGCTGTATGGACATGCAAATCCCACTTTCTCCATTCTGATCCTCTATTAATTTCATTCATTCTAAAATACCTCCTCAAGCAATACCCAGCTATCATCATTCATATCATCCACATACTCTGTGTTGTTCAGATATAATTCATCGTTTCTATCCCTAACAAACCCAAACTTATAGCTGTGCTTATTCGCAAATTGTTTAAATGCTTCAAATTTGTTTTCTATCTGAACATCAATATTCTTACTTTTCCCTTGCTTTTCTCCACCTTTTGTTTCAATTAGCCAGATTGTTTCATCTTTAAGCTGCACAATATAGTCTGGATAAAATAACCTCTGCTTATCAAAATTAGTTCCATAAACGATAGATAAATATTGCTGTCCGCTATCACCATTCTTATAGACATACTTCACATTCTCATTCTTCTCACAATACTTTTCAAACAGTCTTTCTGAAGTAGAACGAAAATCATCCGTAATCATAGATGTATTGTACCCTTTATACACATTGCTTCCCAGTTCTTTTACATATCTTTCAAAAGGAACATATCTATAATGTTCTTCAAGTGGAATTTTAAATTCTTCCGTCTTATTCTCAAGGAACATAAGTTGATCCTGCCTTTGTCCGGAAAATTCAATAAAGTCTCTTTTCAAAAAATCTGCATTATTAATAATAAAGGCATAATACTCTCTCAAAGCCATATTCAGAAGTTTATATCTATTATTTCCAAAACCTCTTAGAAACAATGTTTTCAAAATCTGACTGGTTTTATTATATGCAAGCCCGACATGTTTTTTTATCGCATCAATATTATGTTGTAGTTCAATACCATGTGTATGAGTATTTACTTCAATTAACATAGTATTATAATTAACAATTTCTTCTCCAACTTCAATTAAAGTTGTATATTTGCCGGTTAAATACTTTCTTGAAAGTTTTGTCCCAAATATAAAACCGTTATTTTCCAGTAGTTTGACATTGTCAGCCTTTGTATTGGAAAGTTGATATTTTTCTTTAAAAAATTCATACACCCTATTTCTGACAGCTTGTTCGTCAATATAGTTGCCATCAAGATTCCTTGTTTCTTTAACAAGTTTTATTCCCTTAGGCTCTTCTTTTAAAAATACTCTCTGCGTTTCAAAGCCATTTCCGGCTTTAATAACTTCAAGCTTATACTTTTCATCAAATGTATAGAGATAAGAACAATCTAAAATTTCTTTATCATAATGCTTTGCACGTGGCATCCGTCTAAGTCTTCCAAGTGTCTGAATCTCAAAAGTTTCACTCATATTTTCACGAAGCTTGACAAGTATCTTTGCACGTGGACAGTCCCAACCTGTTGCAAGAGCTTGTTTGAACAACAAAAATACAGGTGTAGCATTTGATTTAGTAATGCTATCCTCATCTGTTGTTCCGATGTTTATTTTCCCTAATTTCTTAGATTTTCTATCTTTATCTTCTTTGCTTTCCATCGAAAACCAGCTTGCAAGAAGCTTATTGTCATAAGAATAGCCCATTGAATTGAGTTTTTCTTCCACGTGTTCTATTAAATCATCATTCAAGTTAGGAAATTGAACTAGCACAAGAGGTCTAATCTCTTCTTTTTCGTCAATATAAGCCTGAGCAATTCGCTTTCTTATTTCATCAGCTTTTTCCAATAAGATATCCGTTTCATGGAGTGTACTTTCTATTTCTATCGTATCAAGTCCATCATTGATATACATAAATCTTGTAATAAGTCCTTCGTTTATTACATCAATCTCTGGTATTTCATAAAATTCACCGATTACCCTTTTGTTTGGTGTTGCAGATACACGTATTTCGTATTTCGCATTAATACTAGAAATAATATCATCAGCCTTTGAAGTATTATTCTGATGTTCTTCATCTATGATGACGATAAAATTTAAATTGCGATTATGTGCTTCACTAATTCGTTCAAACAGATTTTTCCTTTCGCTATCTTTTATAGCAGTATTATTTTTGTTTGTGATAGTTTCCCAGTTAATAAAGTAAGTTGTCGCACTTTCAAAACCCATATTTAAAATATCGAATACATTACCGGTCTTTAGAGCTGGAGCAAAGCGTTCCATCTTTTCTTTCGATTGCTCTTCAAGTTCTCCCTTTCCTGGACAAAACCAACAAATTACACTATCCTTATGGAAATCAAGATACTTCTCAATATAAGCTACCAAAATAATTGTTTTACCGGATCCTGTAGGACTTTGCATAACAATCTTCGGTTTGGAATTACTATCGGTTGTTTTGCTAAATAAGAAATCAATGGCATCTTCTTGAAAATTCTTAAGTTTAATATCTATCATAATTCTCCTACCTCCTTTAACTCTTCTCTAAAGTAGTACTCTGGAATTTCAATTGTACTAACTTCCTTTTCTTCAAGTATTCTTTGATTGCTTCGTGATAAAAAAATACCTGAACGCAAAAATAATTTTCCGTAGTTTTCAATTTTAGATATACACTCATCTAACTCATCTTCATCATTAAGGATAATGTGTTTTTTGCCATCAAGCTCGATTGCATATTCAAGCTCAATCAACTCTCTTATATGCTCCATCATCTTCTCAGAGATACTTTTCTCGTCATCAGAAAATTTTGGTATAAACTCAGTCTTATAATATTTCAGATTGTGCGGCAAATCTTTCTGAATATTCTTAAGTCTTTGATAAGTAACTTCCTCACAAATATTATTTTCATTATTCGTACAAAGAATGTATTTACGATTACCACCATCTTCTTTATTAAGCTGTATTACAGCATGACCTGTAGTGCCAGACCCTGCAAAGAAGTCTAATATAATCGCATTTTTATTTTCACAAAAATCTAAGAATGTTTTTAACATCACTACTGGTTTCTTCCCACTATTAAAAGTAACTCCTCCTTCATGATTAATGTTTCCAAAATCAGCTGCATAATCAAAGAAAGTATTTATAGGTCTGTGTCTTACTGAAACTCCTTCATTCATTTCCTCAATCCTGTTAAGAGGAATACCTGAATACATTTTTCCTCTTTTAGAATTTTTTCTTTGCGGACCTGTGTAATATCTGTAACCTAATCCATCATCCCCACGACCATGCACTTTATATAAACACTTCAAACCATCTATTACAACTCTTGGCTCAACAATAGTTTGAAATACTTTCCCATAACTCATTTTTGTATATATTGTTCCAGATATCCATGTTTCTTTAAGTCCTTCAATTTTACCTTCATCCAGCTTAGTAAGTTTCCACTCTCCATCCTTAAATACGGTAACATCTTGATTTCCAACCTTGAATTTCTCACCTCCAGTTAATTCATCTATTTTATAAACAAATTTATCCTCTGTATATTCCTCTGTTTTTCTTTTCGGCTTAAATTTCTTATAATTTTTCGAATATAAATAGACATACTCCATGACGGGTTTAAAGTCTTTTTCTTCAGTTAGACTTTTTTGTGGATAGCGTACTTGAATATGAAGCGTTGTTTGAAAATTCTCTTCACCAAAAATATAATCACATAATAATCTTAATTGTACTGATTCCGATTCATCAATACTAATTAGAATGTATCCCTCATCTTTGAGTAACTCTCTAGCTCCCTCTAATCTCTTCTCCATAAAAGAAAGCCATTTGCTATGAGAATATCCGTCTGTTTTATCCACAAAACAGTCATCATAAATAAAGTCCTTATTCCCCGTATTATATGGCGGATCAATATAGATAACATCAATTTTGCTTTTGTACGTCTTCTCCAAAAGCTTTAATGAATGAAGATTATCCCCCTCAAGCAAAAAGTTGTATGCTTCATTTTCATTCTCTGTAATTTTTCTATTTTTATTTTCAACAAAAATTGGAATATTATTCTCCAACATTTCATCGACTTTTTCTGAATGTTCTTCCCACACCAAACCGTATTTTTTTTCATTAAGTGCATTTTCTATTTCTGTTATAGCACGAATATTTTCATCATCATTATTTATCTCTTTTAACTTTTCAAGATATTCAAGCATTTTTTCACGTCTTATTTTCGATAAGTTTGCCATTTTCTACCTCTCTTTATATATAACTTTTATAATTTATCTCTACAATTCTAAAATTTCTTTTATTTATCATAGATTGTATAATGTATTCCAGTATATTTTTTAAAATATATCAATCAAACTCAATTTCTTCTTTTAATTTATTGTAAATATCAATTTTATTTTCTATATTAATCTTATTAACTAGCCATCCTCTAAACTGGCATTGTTGTATAAATTCCTGTATACGATTTACACCATTTACTTCTTTAAGAGTAACTACCATTCCAAATTTAAGTCCATCTCCATCTTGAGGATTTAGTCTTTCTTTTGTCCTGATGCTAATTCCCCATAATCCATTATCTTTCTTTGATTTTGGTTTTTTCTGCCTTCCTGTAGCCGATTTCAGATTTTCTCTAATATGTTTTACATTGTCCCACTTTCTGTACATCTTACGGGCAGTCCCTTCATACATCAATAATTTTCCTTCATCAGATTGCTTATTATCATTTATAGAATTTACCTTGACAGTCCCTTTTTTAGTTTTACTGAGCCTTCCAAAATGAATATCCATTTCAGTATTCGTATAATCAACACCTTGATTTCTACAGCAATTTGGAAAATAACAGAGTGTAGCTTTTGATACAAAAGGCTGTTTATCCTTGTATTCCGGAATAGGAATATTATAATTATATGTGTCAAATTTTTCTGATACTCCATTTATCATAAATTTTATTTCATCATCTGGAGTCCTGACAATATCATGAATATTAATTGGAACTACACCATATCCTATCAGCTGTGGACTATATGATTTATTACTCCATCCGGCTGCAGAATCAATTATCAAAGCCTTTGCCAGCTCCCTTGTAAGTCCCATTATCTCTATAAGATATGCAACTTTTCTAGCTATCCACGGAGCGGCAAATGATGTACCTGAAACTATAGCCTCTCCTAAAGGCGAACAAGTCCGCATTCCCTTTTTGCTGTCCCCTCCATAATAACTTACATCTGGTTTATTGAAAAAAGAAAGAACTACTCCTTCTCTTGAATAATCTGCCGGTTTATTATCATATCCAACAGAATTAACAACTAGTGAGTTGATGGAATCTGCCGGTGACCCAATTTTCTGAACATTTGAGTTTTTAGGTTTATTTGTTCCTGCAACTACAAATATTACGTCATTTTCAAATTGTATTTTATCTAAGATTGCAGCTTCAGGAGAAATAAAATTAG
>CAYYAV010000110.1:0-6042 GCA_964469865.1 uncultured Fusobacteriales bacterium
AAATCATTGACACAATCCTTTAGCACGCTTACAGGGGAAGGAAGCATGAATTTCGGTATGAACCCTGTCATTGATAGAGACTGCCATAATATAATTATACATAGAATTATTATAAAAGGGGCTCCCCTATCTGCTATATCTTGAAATTTTCTGTTCAATTGTAAGAATTTCTCCTTCCGGCTTATAATTAATTTTTATGTATGACATCACGCCCGGTGCCCCTGCTTTTACTGCAACAACCTGACATTCCTTTATAATTTCCATAAGCTCTTCATAATTTCCTTCTACTGTAGTTTCAAAAGGTCCTACATGTGTTTTTAGATTTCTGCTTTGAATATATGCAATAACTTCATCGACAATTCTGACAGTCTCTTTACTGTCCCGGACATTTGGAAGCACCTGTATTGCAATGCTCGCATTTATTATTTTTCTGTTTTTTTCCATAAAAAAATCTCCTTTCTTTCTGCCAAAGGAGATTTTATAATCATATATAATACTTTATCTTTTTTACAGCTTTATACGAAGATATCCGTACTGTTAACAAAGATATTCTCTTATATCCCTAATTATATAAATACTCCCTACGTCGGCATTATCCGTATCAGGTTAGATGGGTTAAGTTACTTTAAAGCAACTACTCTCAGCTATTCAGCTCCCCAGTATTCCATTCTTCTTTATTTGATTTTATTATATCCTTATTTATCCTATATGTCAAGAATTTTATGTTTATAAAGCTGCATGTTGGCGTATACAGAATTTCTCACCCATAATTATTAAAGAGCAATTAGCTTTCCTTATGAATAAAAAAATAGAGATTTTAAAGCCTCTATTTTTAGTTATACTGTTTTTTGAAATTTACTCTGTTTTTTAATTTTAAGTATAAAATAGATTTGAAATATACTCAATAATACCCATATAACAATACTTCTCATATAAATAGTATTCTGCTTTTCCCTATTTCCTACACCGTTGTCTCCGTATTTTGATATTATTTTTTTAGGTTCTTTCATCTTTTTTATAATTTTATCCCCGTATCTTTGCCTTATTTCTTCTTCTGTCAGACCAAATCTTATTATCCTGTTTTTTGAATCGGAATAGAAATAACCTAGATTTTTGCTGCTATCATTTTTTCTTACCGTATTTTTAGTTTCATCATAGTACATGGTCTCTGTTTTTTCTCCTGTTATGTATCCTATGTAATGTTCGTTATCCCCTTCATTATATCTTGCAAGTCTGTCTAATGAAAATATGCTTCTTTCCAGCTTCACCTTGCTTGGATATTTAAAATTATAAAAAGAAAAATAATAGTCAGGCTTTTTCATTTCTACAGTCCCGTCTTTATACAGGTACAATTCATAAGCATCTTCTAATAATAAATCTATCGGCTCTTTTACCGGTCTGAAAGGAATATAAAAAATTGTTGATATTCCTATAATTAACGATAGAGTTATTATAAGCATCTGAATAAATAGGAATCTCATCACATTAATCAGCAGCCCTAATATGTCCATCATAAGTTTTTTCATATTTTACCTCACCACATCTGATTTAAATCCTCTTTTCAATTCCTTTAGGTATTTAAATGCATCCTCTAATAGCAGTTAGCATGACAGATTTTATAACATATAATCTTAACTTTAATATAAAACTATCTTTATTTTGGTTCATTATACATTATCTAAATTAAAATGTCAATTTTTTCATATACAGTATAAAATATTTAGGGACAGTAATATGACAGTTGTAAAGCCTGTATTTATAAACATTTTAAGACCATCTATTTTACACTTCCAAAAAGGTCATTTAATACTTCACTCATTGTAGGATGGGTAAATATCATGTCTCTTATTAGCTGATAAGGTTGTCCAGCTTTCATTGCAAGAGCTATGATATTTATTACCTCATAAGAATTATAGCATAGAAGCGTTGCCCCAAGAATCTTATTGGTTTCTGTATCAATTATAACTTTCAGAAGCCCCTCAGATTTACCTTCTATTTTTCCTTTAGGTATTGTCATTGCTTCAAGTTTCCCTATTTTTATGTTATATCCTTTCTGCAGTGCTTCTTTTTCTGTAATCCCTACCCTTGATAAAGGTATATCTATAAATATACTATACGGTATGACATTTCTGTCGTTTAAGCTCCTGTCCCCGTTTCCATAGACATTATCCCTTATTATTCTGAAATCATCAAGTGAAATATATGTAAATTGAAGACCTCCTTTAACATCTCCCATTGCCCATATATTTTCTGAAGTTGTTTCCAGCTTATCATTTACAATAATTGCTCCCTTCTCATCTGTCTTTATTCCTGCTCTTTCAAGTTCAAGATCTTCTGTATTTGCCTTTCTTCCTATTGCAGCTAACACTTTACAACCTTCTATTTCTAAAATCTCATTCTGTTTATTACGTACTTTTACAGTTACTCCATTTTCGCTGTCTTTAACTTGTTCTACCTTTACTCCCAGAATAAACTTAACTCCTTTAGACTCCAGTATTCCTTTTACTCTATCAGCAATTTCGCTTTCTTCATTTTGAAGTATAGAATCCGAATTATCAATTACAGTTACTTCTGAACCAAACTGTGTATAAGTTGATGCAAATTCAAGTCCTATATAGCCTGCACCTATTATTATCAATTTTTCCGGTAATTTTTCCAAATTCATAGCTGATGTGCTAGTAAGTATATGTTTACTTTTTCTCAGTCCCTCTATATCAGGTATAACAGTTGTAGATCCTGTATTTATAAATATTTTATCTCCTTCTATCTGAATATCATTTCCATTATGTTCCTTTATATTTACAATTTTATTGGAGAGAAAACTCCCTATTCCATCATATATAGTTATTGTTTCTCTTGATGCAAGCATTTCATAATTTTTCCCCCTTAATGCTGCTATAAGTTTCTCTTTTTTTTGGATACTGTCCCTATAGTACCTTTCTTTTTCTTCAAATGTGGAAAAGCTCTTATTTTCAATTTTTTCTGCGCTATTCACAAGAGACTTGCTAGGAATGCATCCCACATTTATACATGTTCCACCATACATTTTATCTGATTTTTCAATTACAGCCACACGCTGACCTTTATTAGCAAGGAATCCTGCCAGAGTTTTCCCACCTTTTCCAAATCCTATTATGATAGCATCATATTTCTTCATACTGATATCAACCTCCAATATATTTTCAATTCTTTTTATAAATATACTATGTTATTAAAATTGTACATACAAAACAAAAATACATCCTTTAATTTCAGATGCATTTTTCCATATATCAGGCTCCATGACCTTAATAATTCTCCGGAAACAGGATTCTTTCCACTCCTTCTATTATTATATGAAGAATCATCATATGGACTTCCTGTATTCTGTCAGTTGTTTCTCCCTGTACAATAAACTCATAGTCACATATTCCTTTTAATTTTCCACCGTCTTTTCCCAATATTCCTACTGTTTTAAGGCCCTTTTCCTTTGCAACCTTTACTGCCTCAATGATATTCTGTGAATTTCCCGAAGTTGATATTCCAAAAAAGAAATCACCTTCCTGCCCAAAAGCTTCTACCCCTTTGGCAAATATAAAATTAAATCCATAATCGTTCCCTACACATGTAATATGAGAAGAATCACTTATACTGAGAGAAGGTAGTGCCCTTCTGTCTTTTCTGAACCTTCCTGTAAATTCTTCTGCAAAATGCATGGCATCACAGTTACTTCCGCCATTTCCTGCAATAAGTGATTTTTTCCCATTCCTATAAGCTTCTGCAAGTTCTTCTGCTACCTCTGCCGTTTTTTCGATGTTTCTTTCATCTTCTACAAAATTTTTTACTGTTTCAAATGCTGTAAAATAGGAATTTCTCATGTTATCTTTTAACATTTTTCCACCTCATTCTAAATTTGTTTGTTTATCTTCTTGTCTAAAAATAGCTCTCTATTTATCTTATAATTACTTAAAAAGTCTACAAATTTACTTATTCCTTCTTTATCTTCATTTTCCCTTATTAAGACTATCTGAAACTTATCTTCTGATTTTTCAAAGCTATGTATTATTTTTAATGATCCTTTTCTTATTTCCTCATATACACTATAGTAAGGCAGCACTGCAAATCCAAGCCCATTCTTGATAAGGTTCTTCATTGTCTCTATACTTCCATTTATGGATATTCTCTTATCCAGGTTAAAACCTACTATCTTTTCAAACAGGTCCAGATACTTATTCGTAAGCATTGTATCCCTCTTTAATAGCGGTACGTCCTTCAGCTCTTCAAAGCTTCTGACATCAGATCCTGCTACTACTACAAAAGGATATTCTTCAGTTTCTATAACTTTTATTTCCTTATCTTCAATAAAGAACTCCTCCATCAGGGCTATATCAACAGTCCCTTCTTTCAAATGCTTTACCAGGGATTCCCTGTTTTTTATGTAGAGATCAAACTCTATTTCAGGATTATTTTTCCTGAATTCCACCATTATTCTCGGAAGTACCGGTTCCCCTATATTATGTGTTGCACCTATGGAAATTTTGCCTTTCTTATACTGAAGTATCTTTTTCATCTCATTTTCCATTCTTGAAATCTTTTCAAAGACATCCTGAGACATCTTGAAGAGTTCCTTTCCTGCAAAGGTCAACTTGAAATTTTTTGAATTCCTTTCTATGAGCTGTAACCCCAGTGTATACTCCAGTTTCTTTATCTGGATTGATACTGCAGACTGACTTATATATAATTTCTTTGCAGCTTTTGTAAAGCTTTTTTCATTACATGCCTCAAAAAATATTTTCAGATGATGTATATCCATTTAACTTTTTCTCCAATCATATATTTTATTTATACATTATATAACAAATCTAATCATTTGTCCAGTATATTTTTAAGTAAACTTATATATATGTAATTTAATTTTCTCCTTTGATTAATACTTCTTTTATTTTATCTGTGCAGCCTTCTCCTGAATTCCTCCTTATATGACTTGTATACGTACCTTAACATTACATTCAGGACAAAAAGAGGTATTGATGCCCATATTGACCATGTAAGTCTCCTGCTTACTATAAACTCCAGCATTAATAGAAATATTCCTACAAAAAACAGGAAAAAATTCATTATTTTTATCCTGTCCCTTTTATGTTTATCCCATACAAAGGAAAATATCATACCTACAAACCAGAAGGCTATAACAATGGGCAATCCCCTCCTCAGGCTCCACGAGATCCTTTTATCACCATAGTCAATGATTAAAAGAAATATTGTCATTCCGGTCAGCAGAAAAGCAAGATTTATTCTTAGCCCATATGAATTAAGTAACATATAGAGCAGAAGATCAAAAACAAGTATGGAAGGAATAGCATAGTATCCCCATTTCAGGGTCCCATATATTATCATATTCTGAAAAAATATTTCCAGTATGGATATTATTGATATTGTAAAGAATGCTACAAATACAGCTTTTTTTACTTTCCTTATTTTCAGATCATATAAATTTATATTGATTTCAGGATATTCACTTTTATAAAAAATATCCTCTTCGTACCCATAAGCGCCTATATCAGGTACGGGAGTATTGCATAAAGGACATTTTTCCGTTCCTTTTTCCAGTTCTACGCCACATTTTACACAGTACATAATTCCTCTTTCCTTAAAACTTTAACTTATTTATTCTACTTCATCCTACTGTCTTTTCTCTCTTATTTATAGTTGGTGATTATTTTTGAACATATTCCTTTTCTTCTAAGATACACAAAAAAATCTCTCTCTATTTCATGATTTGCAGTAAGATTTCCAAAGGTAACATAAACCTTTTCCATGTCACTTATTACTCCCATTTTTATTTTACACCTTCTGCTTGGAGGAGGTAAAAATCTAAATCCTTTTATATACCCAGTATATTTTTCTCCTAAATGCAGTATTCCAAGATTGGAAAATCCCGTAGTGTATCCTCTTTCACCATAGTAATCAAATACAAATGGGAATACAATCCTCTTTATTATATAAGGTACACTTCTTATAAGGGCATTTCTCATCGGATTCATCGCCTTGTATATGCTCTTG
>CAYYAV010000111.1:0-6037 GCA_964469865.1 uncultured Fusobacteriales bacterium
CGATCTTGGTTGTGCACCGTAATCAGCAGCAGAGAAATGATTGCTACTGATACTGCTTTTGTGGTAATTTTCTTTTTCAACATCGATTTCTCCCTTCGGCATAAAAAATTGACCACAGTCATTGAGTTGTTTCTCAAGACTGTGGCCTTTGTAGTTTTGCAATTCAGTTGTCAGCTCCATTCCAAGCCCAAAGCCTTGGATAAAGCTCGCCTTGCTTTGATAGTTACAAATCATTTCGAGTTCATCAATAATTCGCAAGACTGCTTTTCCATCTGCTTCTGAAAGTCCGTCAATGAAATTCTTACTGTTTTCTTCAACGGAAAGCATTCGGTCTGTAAATCCCTGCTTGTTGCAAAAGTGGTGGTATAGGTCATCTAATCGTATTGGCATATTCTCGCTCTCCTTTGATTCAACAACATACCACAGAAGGGAAGGAATAGCTACATAAACTTAATGAGATTTCATCGAAGTTCGACTGTATTTAATTAAACATTGCTGCAAATTAATAAGAGGTTTGTGGAAATTTGAGTTAATTCGTTGTATAATAAAAATTATGGAAGTGTATACATGAAAATTAGCTATAACAAGCTGTGGAAGCTGCTTATTGATTTGAAAATAGGAAAAACCGAGTTACGACATAGAACTGGTATTGCATCCAGTACCTTTACAAAGCTGCGGAACGATAAGGAAGTATCCATGTCTATCATTCGAAAGATTTGTGAAGAGCTAAATTGCGGTATTGGAGATGTATTGGAGTTTAAAAAAGATAATTTACAACAATAATCTTTTATATTCCCCTTATGTGTCCATCTCACTATGTATAATGTAGATAAAGGGGGCGTAGATGGTGACCATTGACTATAACGGCAACAAGGGATTTCGATTGCTAAGCATATATGAAATGTTGAACAAGGGTGAGTTGATTACTAAGCTTTCTCTTGCTGCACAATTCAATGTAACGGAAAAAACCATTCAGCGTGATATAGACGACCTTAGGGCATATCTTGCAGATACACACTTTGCCGAAGGCGAGGTATCTATAAAATATGACCGAGTGCGTGGGGGTTATTTTTTAGTACGCATGGAACGAGAATGGTTGAGCAACCAAGAGGTATTAGCAGTCTGCAAAATCCTTTTGGAAAGCCGTGCATTTTGCAAGGAAGAATTAAGCCCATTGCTATCCAAGCTGTTAATGCAGGTATCTCCAAATGAGCGTAAGCAGGTTGAAGATATGATACGCAATGAGCAGTTTTGTTATATCCCATTGAAAAATGGCAAAAAGCTCTTGAGTATCTTATGGGAGCTATCAAAATACATAACAAAAAATGAAATCGTCCGCTTTACCTATTGCCGTCAAGATGGCACACAGCGCAAACATGAAGTCAAACCTGTTGCGATTATGTTTTCGGAATACTACTTTTATATTATCGGCTTTATGGCTGATGACAGTAAGGATTTCCCAACGGTATTTCGTGTGGATAGACTCAGTGAATTATGTGGGACAAACAGCAAATTCTATGTGCCGTATAAAGATAGGTTTGATGACGGAGAATTTCGTAAACGTGTGCAGTTTATGTATTCAGGAGAGCTGCAAAAGCTAACGTTTGAATACAGTGGTCCGTCAATTGAGTCTGTTTTAGACAGGCTGCCCACGGCGGAGATTTTATCGGAAAAAGATGGAGTTTATACAGTTCGGGTTGAGGTTTATGGAAACGGAATAAAAATGTGGCTGAGAAGCCAAGGCAATATGATTGGACTCATTTGATGGGAGGGATGATTTGATATGAATACACTTGAAGGATATGACATTTGCTATCCGCAAATACAACATCCATTGATATCCGAAAAGGAAGATTTGAAAAAGAAATACATATCTTTACTTAAATTCTATGCCGACAAATTTTGCCCCGATGATCAAATTGTCTTGTATAGATTGAAAGCTTTTTATATAGCGTTGTTGGGAAAAAATGATCTTTCAGACGTTTTTTTGCCTGACGAACAGGTTACTAAACTTACTGGGGTAATAATGAAAACACGCTTTACTCCATTTCGACTATTCTCTTACAGATATTTATTTTTATATGATTGCCTTTTCATTTTAGCAATCAATGATGAAGTTCTTGGCGAAAAAATTTGTGATGAACTTAAAAAAACTGTAAACAGCCGATACCACAACACTCTGGACTCTATGAAACAAAAAATGTACTTGTGTGAATCAGATTTTGCAAGCAGGAAACTAATTACTCATGAAATGATAACTGAGTGGAATCGAGCAAGAGCTTATATTAACTCACACAATCGAAATATAACCTTTACTGCTACCATGAGTGCTGGAAAATCCACACTAATCAACGCAATTATAGGCAAGGAACTTTCATACGCAAAAAAGGCCGCTTGCACCGCAACTATCATGAAGTTTATTACAAGTCCAACAAAAGGAACTTATTGTAACATCTTCTATAATGAACAAGTAATGCAACTTCAAGCTGAAAGTGATGTTCGAGAATTTACCAAAGGTAGGGAGATTCCTTGTAATATAAATAGCTTTTTTTTGTCTCCTCTTACGAGCCAACGGGTCACATTAGTTGATACTCCTGGTGTTAATTCCTCTCAGAACCCACAACACAAAAAAATAGCTCGTACCGAATTAACAAGCAGTTCAACAGACATCTTGGTCTATGTTATTCCAGTAGAAAATTATGGTTCTGAAGGTGATTATGCTCATTTATCATTTATTAAGAACAAAGTCAACTACAATCGAATTGTATTTGTTGTGAACATGATGGATTCATGTGATTTTGAGGATGATTCTGTTTCAGAGATTGTCACAAACATCAAAGAACATTTAACTGATATAGGTTTTCAAGAACCGGTTGTTTGTCCTATCTCTGCCAAAGCAGGTATGCTAATAAAGCAAGCACTATATGGTTCTGTTTTATCTACCAATGATAAAAAGGCATGTGCAACTTATGTCGAAATGTTTCAAGATAAGGAATTGGAATTGAGTGTCCTTTATCCAGCAGTTGAGAAAATATCTTCGAAGAATGATACGACCTGGTTGTCAGCCAATTTCGATAATATATGGTCTGCATATATTAATACCGGTTTACCAGGATTTGAAACATTGAATTTAAATTTAACTAAGGAGGGCTAACTAATGTTAGATGTAATAATTAAGTACAACCCATACAAGGTTGTATCAACCATCACCGTTAATGGCGAAGAACCAAAACAAAATAGCAAACTAAATCAGTTTCTAAACCAAAGATTCCAATTGTGGGTTGATCAAGCTCCGTCTTTGCTTGCTGAAGAATACAACGATAACGAGTTTGACCTTACTTTCTTTGGTACAGAACTCGATTACCAAGACTTACTGGCTGCAATAAAAATTGCTGAAAAGAGCAATATTCACTTCAAAGCAAAAAAAATGCCTGCAAAAGAATTTGGAGATAAAGAAAATGATATTCGTAATCTTTTTGAACGAGTACGAAAGCTTCCTTTTGAAGAACTTCAATCCCCTGCTGTTTCAAATGCTTTTGAATTAGCCTTCAATGAGCTTTTGGAGGTTAATGTTGTTGCGACAATGAGTGCTGGTAAATCAACTTTAATCAACGCGTTGTTAGGCAGAAAGCTTATGCCCTCAAAGCAAGGTGCCTGTACAGCAACTATAACCAAAATTCAAGACGATGATGATGACACATTCAAAGCTACCGCTGTTGATGTAAATAAAACAGAAACTGAACATTACTCTGTGCTTGATTACAAGACAATGATGGCATTAAACAGAAATCCTGATGTAAGCGAAGTGCAAGTAAGTGGCAATATTCCATTTGTTACTTCTGAAGAAGTATCATTGGTATTGATTGATACTCCTGGCCCAGATAACTCACGAGATAAGAAGCATGGATTAGTTACCGCAAAAGCCCTTGACCAGTCCTCGAAAATGTTGGTACTCTTTGTTATGAACGGCGGTAAACTTCACGACGATGCGCAAGATGCTTTTTTAAGAAAAATAGCAAAAAGCATGAGCGTTGGTGGAAAGCAATCACGAGAAAGATTTATGTTCGTCATCAATAAATTAGACGCGTATGACGAGGAAGATGATGATATCGCCAACGAAACTATCCCTGATACGGTCAAATATTTAGAAGACATGGGGATTGAAAATCCAAATATCTTCCCAGCTGCTGCAGAACCAGCTCTTTTGATTCGCAGATACTTAAACACCCATGATGATGTCGAAAAAGAAAAGCTTTTGGGAAAAATTAAACCTTTGGCAGAAAAGCTTATTGCTCAAGAGCAGCTACACTTAGAAACATATCCGCACTTAGTTCGTAGTTGTCAGACAAAAATTGATGATGAGTTAGAAATGGCAATTCAAAACAACGATATGTTAGGACAGGCCCTGATTCACAGTGGTATCCGTGGCATTGAAGAAACAATTCGAATGTATGTCACAAAATATTGTCGCCCTGCAAAAATCACCAATGTTGTGAATACCTTCAAGCATGGTCTGGATAGTGCCGAAGCTTTTGAAACCACAAAGAAAGAAATTGCATCACGCCAGACCGAGCAAAAAGAACTAGAAACTAAAATTGATAAGCTGATGAAAAAGCTGACAAGTAAAGCCGAAAATGAAGCATTTAAGAAAAAAATTTCTACTCTTGAAATTACCACCAAGCTTACCAGTAATGTTGATACTTTGATTTTAGAAGTTGAGGAATCGTTGACCAATTTCTTTTCTCAATGTCCAAGAGAAATGGAAGAAGATGATGCACTGGAATACATTGAAAAATTTTCCAAGTTGGCTTCGACGAAGCAAAATGAATTCCAAGTATCTGTCAATCTTTTGTTGCATGATGATATTCAAGCCAAAAGTCAGAAATTACTTGATGAGTATATCAAAAAATTAGCTGCTTTAAGTGAAGAATTTAGTGCTGATGGTTTGTCGATTGATTTGGCTTCTTTTGTTCAAGGAAAATTAGCTTCCCTTAATGCTGAAAGTGCTATTGATGCTTCCATTGATTCCAGAATAGAAAAATATACTGAGGAGCGTTCCAAAACAGTAACTCACAGACGTAAAGGTGTTGATCGCCTCTTCCATCTATCGAGTTGGTTCGATCCAACCTACGAAACTACTGAATACTACGATGTAGAGGTTGAAGAAGAAATTAAATTTGTTAGTAGAGAAAAATTGACAAATCAACTGATTTCTCCAATTCGTACAACACTCAAAACGGAAAGGACTCGCATATTAGAATTTGCCAAAGAAGAAACACAAAACATCAAGGAATATTTTTATGAACAGTTTGATGAAGTGGATTCAATTCTTACTCAAAAGGCGAATGAATTGCGTGAAGCAACAACGTCCAAACAAGCATCTGAAAAAGCACTCAAAAATGCAAATGCACTTTTGAAACAACTTGAAGAAGTTAAGGCTGAACTTGCTGCTATTTTGGAAATATAGGGAGGTGTAGAAATGATTTCAGAAGAATTTAAGCAAAATGTTGCATCGGGCAATCCGGACATGGTAAGAAGCACTTTGATTGATTATCTCATTATAGACCGAACATTTAAGAGTTTCGATGAAGCCTTAGAGTACGCAAATAATTTCATGGGCATTATTGAGTCTTTCAATAATGAACCTCCATTCTCAGAAGAACCTTGGAATCGTACCTACTTAAATCAGCAAAAAGTTGCATTGATGATGAACTTTTCACTCGAAAGAATAGCACATATAAAAAAAGTAATCTCTAATGTCCTTCCAGTACAACAGGAAGAACCTCGTTTCAATGAACAGAAACCCTTATCAACATCACGCACTGGTTCTAAAACAGGAAGAAGTGTTGTTTCTGAAACGACACTTCCAAAACAAGAACAACAAAAAGCATCTTCAAGTAGACCTTCTTCTGTAAGACAGGAGAAACCAAAGTGCGCTACGCATAGTATAGAGAATACTACAACAGGAACTCAAAAAAGGACCGGATCAAAAATTGTCCGTGAAACAGTTTCTTCACCCAAAAGAACCGAAGACAAA
>CAYYAV010000112.1:0-5934 GCA_964469865.1 uncultured Fusobacteriales bacterium
CCCTTTTTCAGCTATTATCTTTAATTCTTTTCCATCTACTACCTGAGTTATTGTTGCAATTTCTACTACTGTTGTTGGAACTATAGTAAGAAGGAATCCCGAAGTAGCCAGTATTGCTCCTGTTATTCCGTCAAGCTTATATGACTTTGCCAGACTGTTCCCTATCCCCATGACTGAATATAATGCCATTATAAACATTGTCATACGGTATGGGAGCAATATCTTAGCTATATTCGCTTTAGCCCATAATGAAATCCCCCACTCTGCAGGAAAAGGCGGAAATGCTATAATCAGAAATATTGACCCCACAATAATCAGGGGTAAAGTTGCAACAATCCCGTCACGCACTGCACGTAAATGTCTTTGTTCTGATAATTTTGCCATTTTTATTGATAACTGTTCTAACATATTAATTACTCCTTTATATAATTTCTATTTTTTTAATATCCCCTGAATCTGTTTTAACAACATTGGACCACCTAAAGGACTGTATCCTTGAGGTGTTATCATTTCACATGGAATTCCTGCTTCCTTTGCCTGCGTACTTAGAGTATCATATCTATGTCTGATCTGTGGTGCCACCATAGCCACATCATAACCGTTTTTTACTTCATCTTCAAACTGTTGTGTGCTGACTGCCTTTACTTCAATTTTTATCCCTTTTAAATCTGCTTCTTTCTCCAATGCCTTCACCGCAACTGCACTCGACATTCCTAAAGAGCATACAAACAAGACTCTCATAGTCTACCTCCTATATTTATATTTTATCCTATATATAATTTTTCCTGAATAACCAGAAATATGAAATTGCTCCGAATATTACTGCAAATATTATATACTGTTTCCAGAAAGATTTAGAAAAGCCCTCTTTAGAATCAACAAAATGCCTAACCCATGTAAATCCGAAACTTGTAAAAAATGTATTTCCTATTACAACTCCAAGGTTAGTCTTTATTCCAATAAACGACAGTAATACCGGAATGAGCCAGCTTCCTATCATAGAGACCCCGATAATCCAAAGAGCCGACTGAATGCTAAAAGGTTTAAGCTGACTGTTCTTTTTATTTTGAATCTCTTTTTCTCTTAATTTTTCTTCTTTTCTTATATTATATTTTTTTACTTTTCTTGCCATTCTTATCCTCTACTTCTCCTGTTCCAGCTTTCCTATTCTTCTATACATCTTTATCATACATTCTATCAGACTTCTGGCCTCAATGGATGTCATCAGGTGATCCTGAGCATGAACGAATAGCACAGAAACATCCATATTATTTCCACTGACTTCATTCTGTATAATCCCTGTCTGAATATTATGTGCTTCCAGTAATGCTTTATCAGCTTCTTTTAAGAGCTCTTCAGATTTTTTGTAGTTTCCTTTTTCAGCTTCCTTTAATGCCTCATAAGAAAGTCCTTTTGCTGTTCCTGCTGTATTCACAATGTCAAACACAATCATTTCTAATTCTTCTTTATTCATATTTTCCCTCTTTTCTGTTTAAGTATTATGCACATCTACATTTTAAGTATAACCTTATTTTTAAAAAATACAAGAAAAAAATAATAAAAAAGCAAAACATAAAGACAGATATTAACTTTTTTTCAGTTCAAATGATAATAAAAAGAAATGGGATATAGATATATATCTAAAAACTTTCCCATTTCTTTAAAATTTTTTCTATAACTTTCTTTTCTGTAACTTCAGAAAGATTATAAGTAATATATTCTTTTTCCTTCCTGAACCATGTCATTTGCCTCTTGGCATATCTTCGGCTTTCTCTTTTTATTTTTTCTTTTGCTTCTTCAAGAGTATAATCACCATTAAAATAGCAGAACAGTTCTTTATATCCTATTGCTGAAATTCTATGAGCCTTGCTTCTATATTTTTCATAAATATTTTTTGCTTCTTCTTCTAGCCCCTGAGAAAACATTATGTCCACCCTTTTATCTATCCTATTGTACAGTTCCTCCCTGTTTCTTATGAGAAATATCTTGAGAAATCTGTAGTCATTATCTTTTTTATTTTCCTTCTTCAGTTCACTGAACTTTTTTCCTGTCAGAAGACATACTTCTATCGCTCTTACTAACCTTATCCTATTATTCAGGTCTATTTCTTCATGAGTCTTCCTATCCAGCCTCTTCAATATTTCTTGAAGTTCTTCTATATCCTTAGTTTTCAAAGTTTCTCTTATTTTCTCATCTCTAGACGGCAGAACAGAAAATCCGTCAGTGACTGACTTTATATAGAGCCCTGTTCCTCCTACGATTATAGTATTTTCTCCTTTCTTATTTTTCAATATTTTATTTACATCTGATTCAAAATTACCTACAGAATAATCTTCTCCAGGATCTACAATGTCAATCATATGATGCCTTATTCCATCCATTTCGTCATAAGTGACCTTAGCAGTTCCTATATCCATTTCCCTGTAAATTTGGGAAGCATCTGACGAAATTATATCTGCTTTCAGTATTTTCGCAAGAATTATAGATATATCCGTCTTTCCGACACCTGTAGGACCGCTAATTACTATTCCTTTAAATTCCCCGTTCATCTATCCATTCCTTGTATATTAATTAATATGTTATATTACATATTCAAATTCATGCCCTGCTATTATAATCAGGTCTCCTTCTTCTACTCCAGCCTTTTCCAGTTCCAATTCCATACCGAGATTCCTCATTACCTGTAAAAAATTTATAATTCCTTCCTCTCCGATGAATACATATTTTTTCAATACATCGTCAACTATTCTTCCATCCACTATAAATACATGCTCCTCAGGGCTTGTAATTATCCAGTCTTCTTTCTTATTGATTTCCTTCAGCAGTTCCTCTACCGGATATTCTTCTTCAAGTTCTTCCCTAGGAATTTCCTGAACCAGTTCCCATGCCTTAGATAGTACAGGTTTTAATCCTTCATTGGCTAGAACTGAAACAGGATACACATATTCTACTCCCTGATCTTTTACAAATTTTTCAAATTCATCGTATTTTTCATCATCATACAGCATATCTATCTTATTTGCGACTACTATTTGAAGTTTTTGGGACAGTTTATTACTGTAATTAGACAGTTCCTTATTAATTTTAAGAAAATCTTCCTTGGGATCCCTTCCATCTATCCCTGAAATATCAACAATATGAATTATCAACTTGCATCTTTCTATATGCTTTAAAAACCTGTCTCCTAATCCTACACCTTCATGTGCTCCTTCAATAAGTCCCGGAATATCGGCAATGACAAAACTTTCCTCATCTCCCATTCTTACGACACCTAATTTAGGTTTTAATGTTGTAAAATGATAGCTGGCAACTTTCGATTTTGCTGCTGAAACTTTATTTATAAAGCTTGACTTTCCGACACTGGGATATCCTACTAGTGCCACATCCGCAAGGAGCTTCAATTCCATTTTTATTTTTAATTCTGTTCCTTCCCTTCCACTTTCAGCTATTCTCGGAGTTTTTCTTATTGAAGACTTGAAATGGATATTTCCACGTCCTCCATCTCCACCTTTAAGAAATACTATTTCTTTGTTGGGTATATCCATATCCAGAAGGAGCTTATCTGTTTCAAAATCCCGTATCATTGTTCCTACAGGAACCTTTATTATGAGGTCTTCTCCTGACTTCCCGGTACACCTTGCTGCACTTCCCTTTGTTCCATCCCCTGCCTGAAATTTTTTATTTCCTTTAAAATCTACCAAAGTATTTATATTAGGATCTGCAATAAAAATAACATCTCCACCTTTTCCGCCATCTCCTCCGTCCGGTCCTCCAAACTGAACAAACTTTTCTCTTCTGAAAGTGGCTGCTCCGTCTCCTCCTTTCCCAGATATGACTGTTATTACGCTTTCATCTATAAACATCTTTTTCTCCTATTTATTTTTATTATTTATATATTTAATTTATACATTATTATATCATATATATTATTTTTTTTTAACTATATTTTTATTGTTGTTATTCAAACTCAGAAGTACTATAAAAATGTTGTACTTTGTACATTCAGTTGACTAGAATCCCTATAAATAAAAAAACCATTTTAATCGTTCACTTAGATAGTATAAATTACTATATTTATAACAATTTCAAAATGGTTCCTTCTTATGATTTTAAATTTCTATTTTACTGCATACGGGTACATGTAAATGTCCTGTTATCAAATTCAAACACAGCTTCATTTCCTTTTATATGAAAAGAATCCCTCTCATTTTCATAATAAGATCCACTTGCTGATTTTGATAACCTTAATTCATGTGTATCGCCAAAATAATCAGTTAATCTTATCTTTTCTCCACCATTCAGATATTCTATATCTATTTTATCTGTAGAAGTTGGACAGGCAAATGACTGCTTTTTCCCAATTGTATTGTTTTTTATTGAGCCAGAATTGTCTTTGTCACCTAATTCTATTGTTGTACAACTTGCCATTAATAGGCCTCCTATCATTACAGATAATATTTTTTTACTAATTTTCATAGAAAATCACTCCTTAATTATTTGATTGCAACATATTTTATCGCATATCTATTAATTAAAGATAAGAATTAGTATTTTTTTTCATTAGAATTGATATTTTTGAAATATATTTTCATTTTTTAATATAACTACCTTTTTCTGTTATTTATCCATATCCTACTAATATCTGTAGCCGGCATATTTCGTTATATAATAACTACGTCTTTCAAGCCATTTCCTTCAGCTATCTTCTTCAGCTTTCTCATATATGCCTCATTTGGAGTATATGACTTCAGTAAATCCTCCCTTACACCATTCTGCCTATATTTTATTATCTTATATTTTATACTCTTATCCTTTTCTGCTATCATCCTGCTTATATTATCCACCATCTTTTCATTATCTGTTATTTCTGGAACAATTACAGTCCTCACTTCATAAATTTTATTCATTCCTGCAAGATATTTAAAATTCTCCATCACCACGCTATTTCTTGCAGCTGTAATGACCTCATGCTCCTTCGCTGTAAATCCCTTTATATCTATCATTATCTTATCCAATACATTTACAAATTCCTTCTTATCATCTGTCCATAAAGGAATTGAACAGTTACTGTCCACAAAACATGTAAACTTAGGATATTTTTCCTTTACTTCCTTAAACAGGGCTGTCAGGAATTTCCACTGTAAGGTACATTCTCCTCCAGATACTGTTATTCCTGAAATAAACGGTGCAACTTCATCAATTTCCTTTATTATTTCGTCTACTGTCAGAATGCTTAATTTTTCATTCTCTATATAGTCATATTCACTGTAGTTATCTTCATTAAATATTTTTATAGTTTCAGGATTATGACAGTAAAGACAGTCAAAATTACACCCCTGAAAAAATATTGACAGCCTGTTACCCGGGCCGTCAACATTACTAAAAGGGATTATCTTATTAATAATTCCTTTCATTATTCATTTCCTCTTACCTTTCTTTCCAATATTTTTGAATTTTCCCTTGCACCTAGACCAAATACTACAGTCTGCTGTATTACCTGCTCATTATTATGCAGTTTTTCCATTTCAGATTTTTTAACCAGATATCCTGTAATCCTTATTACATCAGCTTCTGTAGAATATACAGAGAAGTATCTCATTCCTTCCTTGAAGGCACCCTTTATAATGTCAAGGATAGAAGAAGGATTTTTAGCTGACATTTCATCAAATGGGAATATATCTCCTATTCCCGATTTAAAATAAGGATGGAATTTAGCCGTCTGTTTTATATGCTTAGGCAATGCAGGTTCATCTCCTATAGGTATCCTGCATCCAGGACTTATTCCGTAATCTGTATCAATTCCTACCTGTGCATGAAGCACGTAATGTCCATCTGTTATTTCACAGTACTTTGTTTTATAGTTATGCACATAATCCTGAAGTTTCTGAATTATTTTAAGTCCCAGTTCATCTGCATATTCACTCCATCCGAACC
>CAYYAV010000113.1:0-3961 GCA_964469865.1 uncultured Fusobacteriales bacterium
CTGATTAAGACAACAGGAATCCAGGAATCCAGATATGAAAATATTGCGTATAACTTTAAACAGGAACAGAACGGATATAGAATTGAAAAAAATTATTATAACAGCAGTAACAAGGAGTGGATTACAGCCAATGAGAGAGGATGGATTGAGGAAAAAAAAGGTAAAGTCTATCTTGGAACAGAAAAAAAATGGTTCATGAGCTATTCAAATGAAATTTTATTTTTTGATAAAAATTACAGATATATGATTATAAAATATGAAAGTGATGGAATAATCAGAGTTTTTTCAAGAAAGCAGGGAAAAGTTGTTCTTGAAGGAGAGGAAAAGGAAAGATTTGATAAAATTTTAAACTCCTATCCCAGATTTGAAAATATTAACTTTAATCCTGATATAGACAATATAAGGGAAGAAAAGGAAAGAAAAAAAGCTGAAATTGAAAGACAGGCTAAAGTCATGGAAGAGCAGATAAAAAAGAATCCAGAATCTGTCTTTGAGATTAATGAATTTAAAAAATAAATTAAAATGGGAGAAGTATGAAAACAGTATTAAGAATATTCAACATATTTATGGCATGTCTGACAGTGGTTATCCTAATATCTCTATATTCATTCTTTATAGTGAAAAAGGACTATAAGAATGTCACAGTAAATGTAAAGAAAGGAACAACTGTCAGTCAGATATATGAAGAACTGGAACTGAGAAGTAGTATCCTGGATAAAATATACTTTAAACTGGATAATAAATTTTCTAAGCTGAAAATAGGATCATATAGATTTGACGGGAAATTATCAAAATATGAAGTCTTAAGAAAAGTCAGGAACGGTGACTCAAATGGTATAAGACTCACTATCCCTGAAGGATTTACAAAAAAACAGGTATATGAACGGATAAATGCTTTAGGATTGGGAACTCCGGAGGAGATTGACAGGGTACTGTCTGAGATAGATTTTCCTTATCCTCATGAAAATAACAATTTTGAGGGATACTTTTATCCTGAAACTTACATATTTACAGAAAATACTACTACAAAACAGGTTATCAGGACAATATTAAATGAATTTCTAAAGAAATTTCCAGAAAAGGATTATCCTGATAAGGTAAAATTTTATAATCAGCTTAAACTGGCTTCCATAGTGGAAGCGGAAGTATCTGATATGATAGATAAACCTAAAGTGGCAGGAATTTTTCTGAAAAGACTGGAAATAGGGATGAGGTTAGAGTCAGATGCTACTTTGAAATACGAAATGGGAAGACAGGCAACAAGAGATGAGCTGAAAACAAATGTAACACCGTATAATTCATACAGAGTTTCAGGACTTCCGCCTACACCTATTGGAAATCCGCCTATAGAGACAATGAAAGCGGTAGAAAATGCTGAAATAACAGGAGATCTCTTCTTCTTTACATATAAAGGAAAAACGTACTATTCAAAAACTCATGAAGAACATCTGAAAAAAAGAAGAGAGAGCGGTCAGCTGAAATAACAGAATTAGAAATATTAAAAGCTAAGGAAAGAAATGGGTAGTTTTAAAAATATAAATTATAAAAAAGTGAAGAAAAAACTTGCGAAAATAATAAAAAGAGACTTAATTAACAGAGGAGATAGGATTTTAATAGCTTTTTCTGGAGGGCCTGATTCAGTTTTCCTCTATCATGTTATGGAATATTTAAAGGAAGATTTTAAGTTAGAAATCTCTTTACTCTATGTTAATCATAATCTACGGACAGATATAAAAAAAGATCTGGAATTTATTAAGAAATTTTCTAAAAAAAAAGGAGTTACTTTATATATAGAAAATATTGATGTAAATGCCCATGCACTAGAAAAAAGGAAATCGATTGAACTTGCCGCAAGGGAACTCAGGTATGAAAAGCTGTATGAAGTCATGAATAGGATAAACTATAATAAAATAGCAACAGGACATAACTTAGATGATAATGTAGAAACTGTAGTATTCAGACTGCTAAGAGGGACATCTATAAGAGGGCTGAAGGGAATACCTAGAAAAAGAGACAATATAATAAGGCCTATGTTGGAATTTGAAAAGAGTGAAATACTGGATTTTTTAGATGAAAATAATGAAAAATATATAACAGACTATACCAATAATCAGAATGACTATACGAGGAATTACATAAGGAATGAACTTTTTCCAATGTTTTTAAGAATAAATCCGGATTTCAGAAAGAAAGTACATGATCTTATAAAGGAGATAAATGATGGAGAAAATGAAACCGTTGAGATTGAGAACAGTAAGAAGAGACTGATTTTTCTAATGGAAGAGAATGGAATTTCACTTTCAAGGCAGAAAATTGATCAGATATATTATAACTTTTTTGAACAAAATGGGAAATTAAAAAAAGAAGGAAATAAGGAATTTAATCTGGGAAATGGAAAATTATTAAGAAAAATATATAATAAGCTTGAAATTGTCAAAGAAAGTAACTGTAATAGTCATAATGAAGAAATGAATAAAATTCAGTTAAAGAAAAATCAAAGTATAGAATGGTATACTTATGAAGTAGGCTATTTTAAAAATATAGACAAGCTAAGAAATCTTTATTTATATGATAAAAAAGAGTATAGAGAATGTGTAATCTTTAAATTTGACAGAGAGGAAGATAGTAATGGCAGACTGATAATAAGAAAAAGAGAAGATGGAGACAGAATTTTTATCAGTAGGGTCGGTAATCAGAAAATAAAAAAGATACTTATTGATAAAAAAATTCCTAAATGGGAAAGGGATAAGATTCCTATTATTGAATTAGAAAAAAAAGATGAACAAATAATATTGGCAGTGGGAAATATAAAAAAGTGCGGGCTTTTAAAAAAAATACAGGTAGAAGATATTGAAAAACTTCAAAAAAATGAAAGTATACTAGTAATCAGGAGGAAAGATGAACGACAGAGATAAAAATGATATAAGAAAAAGACTGGAAGAATTGAGACGGAATAATAATAGAAACAATAATAACAACAATAATAATTCTCCATTTTTCAATTCTCAATGGATATTTGCCTTAATTATAATAATAGCTTTTATGTTTATGTTTTCTGGAAATCTACAGAGCTATTTTCAGTTAAGGAAGGAGATAACATATTCAGAATTTGTCAATAAGATAAAAAATGGGACCTTTAAGGAAATTATAGAAAAGGATGATGAAGTAACAGCAAAGGTTAATGAGAATAAGAAAGAAGTGATATATTCTACTAGAAAGATAACAAATAGGATAGGGAATGATCCTATCATGATGGGGGCCATAGAAGAGAAAAAAGCAAATCTTGTAGCGGCAAAACCATCAGGAACAGGGGCTTTCTTAGTATTGTTAGCTAATATTCTGCCGCTTGTTATTATGATAGGAATAAGCATATATTTCTTGAGAAGAATGACAGGGAATGGTCAGGGTGGAGGACCAGGAGGTATATTCGGATTTGGAAAATCACGTACTGAAAAACTTGATAAGAAACCAGATGTTAAATTTACAGATGTAGCAGGAGTAGATGGAGCAAAAGAAGAACTGAAGGAAGTGGTAGATTTTCTTAAAAGTCCTGAAAAATATACAAAAGCAGGGGCAAGAGTTCCAAAAGGTGTTCTGCTTTTAGGAAGACCGGGAACTGGAAAGACACTATTGGCAAAAGCAGTAGCAGGAGAATCAGGGGCATCATTCTTCAGCTTATCAGGATCAGAATTTGTTGAAATGTTTGTCGGTGTCGGAGCTTCAAGAGTAAGGGATCTCTTTGAAAAGGCCAAAAGTTCAAGTCCATCGATAATATTCATAGATGAAATTGATGCCATTGGTAGACGAAGAAGTACAGGAAAGAACAGTGGAAGCAATGATGAAAGGGAACAGACATTGAATCAGCTGTTGGTAGAAATGGACGGGTTTGAAACAGACACAAAAGTAATAGTAATAGCAGCAACAAATAGAGAAGACATATTGGATCCTGCATTATTGAGAG
>CAYYAV010000113.1:3971-5933 GCA_964469865.1 uncultured Fusobacteriales bacterium
TGAGAGCAGGAAGGTTTGATAGACGGGTTACTGTGGATGCACCGGATGTTAAAGGAAGGATAGCAATACTAAAAGTCCATGCAAGAAATAAAAAACTTGCTCCTGATGTTAGACTGGAAGATGTTGCAAAAATAACTCCTGGATTTGTAGGTGCAGATCTTGAAAATCTATTAAATGAGGCAGCTATCCTTGCAGCAAGAAAGGCTTCAGACACCATTACAATGGAGGATATGGATGAAGCTGTAGACAAGATAGGTATGGGTCTTGGTCAGAAGGGGAAAATAATAAGACCTGAAGAGAAAAGACTGCTGGCGTATCATGAAGCAGGACATGCAGTAATGACAGAATTGACACCTGGAGCCGATTCAGTACATAAAGTAACAATCATTCCACGAGGGGATGCCGGTGGATTTATGATGCCGCTTCCTGAAGAAAAATTGGTTACTACAAGTAGAGAAATGCTTGCTGAAATAAAAGTCCTCTTTGGAGGAAGAGCTGCTGAAGAACTTGTGCTAGATGATATAAGTACAGGAGCCTATTCAGACATAAAAAGAGCTACAAGAGTGGCAAGAATCTATGTGGAAAGCGTCGGAATGAGTAAGAATCTGGGCCCTGTTAACTTCGAAAATTCTGATGACGAGTATTCCTTTGTATCAAATAAAAGTAATGAAACAGTAAGAGAGATTGATATGGAAATAAGAAGAATACTTTCTGAAGAATATAAAAACACGCTATCCATATTAAGTGAAAACAGGTGGAGACTGGATAATGTAGCAGAACTTCTATTGAAAAAGGAAACTATAACAGGGGAAGAAGTAAGAAAGATAATAGGTGGAATGTCTGCTCAGGATATCATAGATGAAGAGAATAGGAAGAAGGAAGAAGCAAGATTAAAGGAAGATATTGAAAAAGCTGAAGAAGAAAGAAAAGCTCAGGAAGAGGCTTTAAGAATGGAAGAGCGGACTGAAAAATCAGAAGCTGAAAGGTTTGAAGTAGAAACATTGGAAAAAAAAGAACCTGTTAAGCAGGAAGATGAACTGGATGACCTAAATTCTCAAGATAATTCTAAAAATGATAAAGAAAATAAAGATGATGGAAATGATGATGATCATGATCACAATAATCCAGAATCTCAGAAAGAGAAAAAGGAAATTGAGATTCCAAATTTCATGAGATGAGGTCTAAAAGTGATAAGAAAGGAATTTTATGAAAGCTTATAATTTTACATTACCCGCAGATAATGGGGAGAAAATCACATTAAGTAATTATAAGGGAAAAAAAGTAATCCTTTATTTCTATCCAAAGGACAGCACTCCGGGATGTACACAGGAAGCATGTGATTTCAGAGATAACTTTGAAAGGCTTACTGCGAAGAAAGTTGTGATATTGGGTGTAAGCAAGGACAGTATTATAAGGCACGAAAATTTTAAAAAGAAAAATAATCTTCCATTTCTGTTATTAAGTGACGAGGATGGAGAAATCTGTGAGAAATATGGTGTCTGGAAAGAGAAAATAAATTTTGGAAAGAGATATTTTGGAATTGAAAGGACCACATTTTTAATAGATGAAAATGGTGATATTGTAAAAGAATGGAGAAAAGTCAAAGTAAAGGGGCATATAGATGAAATCCTGAAAGAAATAAATAATTGAAAAATGGTTTAAAGCTGTTAAAATCAGATATTTTCTAAATAATATGGGTAAAAATTCTTGAATAGAGTTTAAGAGTTACCAATAAATATTATTAGAAATTAAAGATTTTAACAGTTTTTTTTAGAAAAACTCTGTAATAATATTTTGTTTAATACTTGATGACATAAATAAAATATTGTGATATAATACGTTAAGAATTGCCAGAGGTGAAAAAATGAAAAAAATATTGACAGTTTTTCTGTTTTCTATAATATTTATATTTAAAGTAGATACCAGTTATTCTATAGGTCCATCAACAAGTGAATTAAATAT